>DBFXIC010000464.1:0-2867 GCA_048455095.1 Anaeromassilibacillus sp. | reverse complement strand
GTCATATCCCGAGTACTCAACACCTTTGGGGTCGATTATTATAAGTTTAAGCAAATCGCCTGGACAAAGTTCAAGTAATTCCACTAAAGCGCTGCGCAGAAATGTAGACTTTCCGCTTCCAGATGCGCCGGCAATAAGCAGATGGGGAGAACGAGTAAATTCCCAATAAACCACCTGCTCAGGGCCATTGATGATTGTTCCAATGGGAAACAGTAGGGGGGCGCGCTCCAATGTATGCTCCATGTAGTGCGGCCTCCTTAAAACTTAAACTGAAACCAAATAGGGGTTTTTGAGTTCTTCCTGTATGTAAGGCAAATAGCGGTGCACCAATTCCAGCTCCTGCTCACCCATGTGATACCATCGCTTGCGCTGCATCTCCCCGATACGGTGCCGCGCTGCCGCGCCCGACACCATAAACCAATCAGACACCTCATGCTGCACCAGCCATCCATTCCGGCTCCACAGCTCCATCATAATGCATTCAGGCATCAGCAGCTGCGCAGCAAACCAGTCCGCTTCATTTTCCTGCTGAACGCCACGCTGCTTATGGCCAAGGTAAACATGTCCCAACTCATGTGCAATTGTAAAACGGCGGCGGCCAACGGGCAGAGCATGGTTGTAAAGAACAAGACATCCCGGCCCTACGGGCACGCTGGTACCGTCCAAAAACTGTCCTCGGCTTTTAAATTCCGAGAGAGGCATTCCCGTTTTTGAACAATATCCCTGTATTGTATCCATCAGAATCGAAGCGCCTGCGAACACCATGCCCTGTAAATCAGTAGCCAACGAATTGATGTTCTGCTGAAGTAAAAGCCATGTAGCTACGCATTGCGCATCAGCGATAGTCATCCGGGTCAAGCCCCCGTGCTCTCAAATATATATCAAGGGTATCCTCAAAGTTTTTCACAAGCCGATTGTAATCTTCTTCAGGCAATTGCGACGCCATGCGCGTCAAAACCACTATATCCCGTTGCCGTGCATCCTGCGCGGTGGCGGGATTATTTTTTTTGCCTTCTGACGGATCATCTGTTTCTCCCAGCAGATAAGCGGGGGTTGTGTGGAGTGCGGAAGCCCAAGTTTCAACGGCATCCAGAGGAATCGCTATCCCCTTGTTTTGACTATCTGCAATATACGAGTTCTTCTTTCCGACGATATTACACAAGTGCGTAATGGTCATTCCTTGTTTTTTTGCAAGGGCTCTTAATCTGTCGAAATTGAACATAATTACCCACCAATCATTGTACAATGCAACAAATATCTAGCTCATCCTAGAATAACTCTTGAAATTCTAGGTTTTGCTAGATATACTAAGAATGTCCCCTCAAAAAGGGAACAAAAAACCAGCCTTACATGGAGTATGCCCCAAGAAAAGGTGTTTTGCGTATTAAATTGAATGTAGCAACTTCAAATTACCACAAAACGCCAAAAAAAGCAAGGCATACTCCATGAAAAGGCAACAAAAAAGCCGAAAAAATCGACATTTAAGGAGGTGGAACAATGCCCCTGCACACCGTAGAGGAGGCCGCAGAATTGATGAAGGTCTCCCCCGACACTGTCCGGGAGTGGGTACGCAGCGGCCGCCTGCGGGCCAGCAAGTTGGCAGGCTCAAAAACGCTGCGAATCAGCACGGATGACATCATGGCGTTTTACGATGCAAATGAAACCCGGGCCAAAGAAGAAAAAACACATGCTTAAAAGGAGGATATCATGCGCCTGATCGTCAGCCGGGAAACCGGAGAAATATTGGACGTTCTGGAGCCTGCCTCCGCCGCAGATTATGCCGCGTTTCATCAGTTTCTCGCCGATCAGGTGCGCCGTGAGATTTTGCGAATCGGCCGGGAACATTTGGATGGCATTTGCAGGAAAGCGAGGGTAGCACATGAATCATCTGATACTTAGAATGACTGCCGTAACCGCGGCGATTCTTTCCATTGCCGTTTTAGATGGTATTGTGAGCGGACAGACGGCCCCCTGGACAGGATTGTTCACCGTCGCGGCGCTGCTCGGCATTGCAGCATGGAGCTACAGCAAACAGACCAAAAGAGAGGCGCCCGCCCGTGCTGCGAACACGGACAAGCGCCAGGCGGTCAAGTTGAACCCTACGACCGCCTCCATTGTAACACATCAAGGAGGTATACATCAATGAGAGTTATTACATTACGCCCGGGCGAGGCCCCGAAATTTAACGATATCCCGGCGCTCTTGGACACCACCGAAGCAGTGCAGCACTTTTGCGGCGGCGATATCTGCGAAAACCGAATCGGATCCAGCGGAATTTTCGCCATCACCAGCGGCGAGATATCGCCCGAAGACATGCCGATATCGTGCATGATCCCAGAAATGGACATGCTCCTGCGCGGGCCGGTCGTGTTCTGCAGGCGCTGCGGCCATGAGCTTGCAGCAGTGTATGAGGACGATTTAAAGGCCGTGAAGAAGTCCATCGTCCTGCCCGGGGGTGACTGGTTTTGAACCGATACCTCTGCAAGTGCGGCCGGGCGGTAAATAAAAGCACAAATGCCGACAACACGGGGAACCGGGAGACAGATGGCTGCGAGGGCTGTCCGTACCTGATGCCTTGGGGGCCGACGCAATGGGATACCACCCGGCATGCAGTCGTTACCGACGTAAAAGGGTATGAATGCCGCATGTCGCCAACTTTGGAATACCGTACGGAATTACGCGGCCATCTTGACGATAAAACGACCATCCGAATCACAAGCCTGGATTTTGATTTTCTTGAACGTGTGAGCGATTGGGTAAAAGAGCATTATCCAAATGGCGAGCTTTACGGCGGCTTCTCCCGGGACCGCATCCGGGCTGTGGAATATGTAGACGAAGGACGGTATCGGTATACGCTTGCCTGCTCG
>DBFXIC010000463.1:0-6007 GCA_048455095.1 Anaeromassilibacillus sp. | reverse complement strand
GTAAACGGTTCATTGATAGCTTTACAATATTCATCACAATAGTCCAGGTAATCTTTTTTGTCTTTCTCAGATATAAACTTATCATTGAGACTACACGGAAGTAAACCATCTGTTTTATAATAAGCGTAAATGTTCTCAGGTGGTATACCGGACGATTGCATTCCTTGCATAACTTTAAAAAGCAATTCATCCTGATAAACTGGAGTAAATGAAAAAACATAGTCCCCTTTTCCTGGTTTTCTTCCGTAATATTGCTCAAACAGATGAGCTGCTGCTTTCAGCTCCTCTTCAGTTTCAAGAGACATAGGGATCTGTTTGACCAATTTGCTACTCTCATCATATCCCCATTTTATTCCTTTTAGTTTACAGCATTTTCCATATGACTTTTGACTCCCACATGGACACGGTTTAGTGTCATTATATTCTAAAAGTTTCATAAAGTCTCTCCTCCCACCGATTGAAAAGATGCAGCGATTTTCTGGAAAATGCACAAAAATCCGACATGTCAAAACACGTCGGATTTTTGTCTTGGTGGAGGAGGATGGATTCGGACCATCGAAGCTGAAAAGCAACAGATTTACAGTCTGCCCCCTTTGGCCACTCGGGAACTCCTCCGTATGTGCTGCTTCTAAAAAGAAGCAAGCTTGTCCTGGCATAGACAGGGAATCTTTCCCTTTATCAAATTCCGTGTCAGCCAAAAGCAGAATGAACTGCTGGAGCTGGTGAACGGACTTGAACCCCTGACCTGCTGATTACAAATCAGCTGCTCTACCAACTGAGCTACACCAGCATTTGTATCACTCAAGAGTGCTTGACTAATATACCATACTTTTTCGGGGTTTGTCAACCCCGAAAAGCAAAGATTTTTGAAAAATTTCGTCTGAATTCAGTTGGCAAATAGGAAAGCCCGCAGATCCTCCACCGTATCTGCAAAACAGGTTGCACCTGCTGCAGCCAACTCCTCCCGTGTTCCATATCCATACGCTGCCGCCAGAAAGTCAACACCTGCCACAGCCGCGCCTTCCGCATCAAAATGAGTGTCTCCAATCATCACCACTTCACATTTCTGCGCACCGCCACACGCCCAAATCGCCCGCTCGATCATCTCCGGTTTGCTGGAATGAAACCCATCCGGTCCCGCCGCCACCAGCGCATCAAAAACATCGATGATGCCAAAATGCCTGACGATCCGCTCCAACGCCGGCTGCGGTTTGGAGGATGCTGTGGACAGCTTCGCACCGGAAGTTCTTAAATCCCGCAGTAGTTCGTTAATTCCCGGATACAGGCGATTTTCTTTCCAGCCAACGCGGTTATACCGCTCTCGGTAAGCAGCCACCGCGCGTTCCGCCAATTCCGGGCTCATTCCACAAAAGGTCTGGAAGCTCTGCCCCAAGGGCGGGCCAATAAATTTACGCAGTGTTTCCGGCGGGGGAATCGGTATCCTTACCTCGCCCAATGCATGTTTCACGCTGTTTAAAATGCCCTCTCCCGATTCGCAGAGCGTCCCATCCAAATCGAACAGGACAATTTTATACCGGCATGTCATTGTCCGTTTCCTCCGCATCTTCAAATTTTCGGTTCTTGCAATAGTATGCACGGTCCTCCTCCGTAATCGCGCGCAGCACCCTACAGGGATTCCCTGCAGCAAGCACATTGGCGGGCAGGTCTTTGGTGACCACACTGCCGGAGCCGACAACTGTGTTGTCCCCTATCGTAACGCCTGCATTTACAATCACTCCGCCACCCAGCCAGACATTGTCCCCAATCCGGATCGGCAGGGCATACTCCCATCCCGCATTGCGCTTTTCCCAATGCAGTGGATGGCCCACGGCAAAAAGGCTGACATTCGGGCCAAATAAAACGTTATTTCCAATGATTACCGGGCTGCAATCAAGAATAACGGTGTTATAATTGCAGCAAAAGTTGTCCCCAACGGTGATATTATATCCATAATCACAGCGGAACGGTGGCTCTACAAAACAATTCCTTCCCACTTTTCCAAAGAGCTTGCGGACAAGCGCATCGCGCGCCGCCAGATCCGACGGAGGCAGATGGTTGATCTCATAAACCAATTGTTTTGCAGTTTGACGTTCCCCAAAAAGTTCCTCGCCAAACGCCTGGTAGGGCTTTCCCGCCAGCATCTTTTCTTTTTCCGTCACAAACGTCCCTCCTATGCTTTTCCACACTTTAATCTATCCTTTCCATGCTGTCAAGTGTTTTTTATGGGCGGTCTGCCTTTTTCCATTTTTGCTGCACAGCATAGACCATCGTTTGATTCGCTGTAAATTTTTTAGAACTTTGGAAGAGCACGTTTTCATAAAAATTTGAAAAAGCGCTTGACCTTCTCACAGTGAAAAGGTATAAGCTATCTTTGGAACCGGTTCCCAGACCATAAACGAAGAGGAGAAATATGATGTTCACCATCGGCGAATTTTCCAAACTGGCACACATCTCCGCACGCATGCTTCGCCACTACGATGCCATTGGCCTGCTCCGTCCCGCGCAGATCGGAGAGGAAAATGGTTACCGTTACTATGAAGCGTCCCAACTGGAAGATCTTGTGCGGATTGAGGCGCTGAAAGGATATGGATTTTCCCTGGCAGAGATCACAGCGTTGCTGCCGCTTCCGCAGGAAGAGCTGGTGCGTCGTATTCAGGCGCGCAGGATTAGCGCCTGCCGGGAGCTCGAAGAGATGCGCAAGGCGATTCGCCGCATGGAGGACGCCGTCATTCAAATAGAGGGAATCGAAACGATAATGGAACAATATCCCGTGATTGTGATGGACTGCCCGGAACAGAAGGTGTTCAGCATCCGCCGCGTCATTTCCATCGGTCAGACGCACGCGCTTTTTCAGGAGTTATCCGCAGAGATGGAACGCCGCGGCCTGAAGCGGACCGGTGCGACTCAGCTCCGCTATCTAGGGGACGAATTCAATTATGAGGCGATGGACGTGGAAGCCCAGGCGGTTGTTCATATGGACGTTCCAGGAGTCAGCACGCTTCCAGCCTGCACCTGTGTCGCCGTCACCCATACAGGCCCTTATGAAACCATCCGCTTTGCCTATGACGCCATCTGTGCCTGGTTGGCAAAGCACCTGGAATACCAGGTTTGCGGCCCCGCGATCGAACGCTATCTGCGCGATGAAGAGATGGTCCACAGCCCGGAGGAGTTGGAAACCGGCGTGCTTTTTCCGGTAAAACGCTTGCAGCCGGTGGCAAAAGACGGTATGATGGAATCGCAAAGATAAAAACACAGCACGGTTGGTAGTCCGTGCGCCGGGATATCCCGGCCAGTAACCCTCCCTCCCATGGGTCGTCCGTTCTTTGCAGGATTACATAATGGGAGGAATAAATATGGACATGACAGCAGCAAAGTTTACCGTGTACTTTGAGGACCCGTTCTGGGTGGGCGTCTATGAGCGCCTTGAGAACGGTAAGGTGGAAGCGTGCCGGATCGTCTTTGGCGCAGAACCAAAGGATTATGACGTGTACGATTTCCTGCTCAAAAACTGGAAACAGATGCGGTTTAGTCCACCCGTTGCGGCGGAAAAAACGGCGGCCTTCATCCGGAATCCCAAACGCGCACGACGTGCAGCCAAGCAGTCGTTGGCCCGCGTGGGAACAGGGACCAAGGCGCAGCAAGCCCTCCAAATGCAGCGGGAGTTGGGCAAACAAGAGCGAAAAGAAAATCGAAAACAGCGTTCCGAGGAAGAAAAAGAGCGTCAGTTTGCCCTGCGGCAACAGCGTAAAAAAGAAAAACACAGGGGCAGGTAAAGTTCTCTTTACCTGCCCCTGTGTTTTTGATCCGCTTTCGCTTTATCCAAGTTTTGTAGGCAACAAGCTTCCATTAGCGGCCAATAGTGAACCAAAACAAAGCCGCATCGTACTCTTGTCCTTTTATTTCCTGCTTTACAAGAGTGACGGCAGGCTTTCTCCCATTCCTCATGCCGAGCGTTTATCGGGAAAACCGGTAGGCATTCTTTCCGCTCTTTTTTGCCAGGTACATCATGTGATCCGCAGTTTTAAACAAACTGCGATAGGAACAGCCGTCCTCTGGGCAGGTCGCTATGCCGATGCTGCACGACACGCCAGCACACTCGCCATTTTCCAGACACAGTGCGGCGATGTCCTTCAACAGAACGACGATCCTCTTTTCCATCGCATTCTGATCTCTCGTCCCCACAAATGCGATAAATTCGTCTCCGCCCACACGACCAAGCAAATCGTTCTCTCGGAACGCACGGGAGAGGATTTGTGCAATTTTTTTCAGTATCTGGTCGCCCGCCGCATGGCCGTTGCGGTCGTTTACCTGTTTAAAGTTATCGATATCGATCATCAGAAAAAATCCTGACGGATTCGGCTGTTCCAGCCGGCCGCGTATTCGGTGTTCTACAGCAGACCGATTATAAATTCCGGTAAGCGGGTCCGTTTCCGAACGCTTAATCAGTCCTCTCTCACGTTCTTTTCTCTCCGAAATGTCGTTCAGCCTACCAACGATCATGATTGGCTGGTCATGTTCGTCATAAAGCACCTGGTACTGGCATTCACACCAGAAATATTCGCCGGCGGCATTGCACATTCGCACTTCTTGATTTTTGATTTCATCCCTTGCTGGCAATACTTTTACTTCTGAGGTCAGGAGCTTCTTATCGTCCGGATGTACCAACATTAACAACTTTTGAAAATCGTTTTTTTCGTAGGAAAGATATTCAATGGGGAGCAGTTTTCGTGCGTTTGAAGTGAAAGAAAGGACGTGCTCTCGATAGGAGTATTCAAATAAAGCCGTATCAGAAAAATTCGCCAGCGTCGCATAGCGTGCCTGCTCTAAAAGCAATCTTTCTTTTTGACGCCGGAATACCCAAAAAATGATGCAGCCGGTCGCTGCTGCAAGCAGCATCAACCCTACGCTTGTCATCACGGTGTCGCGCATAATCATTGTGGAATGTTCGGTCACATCGCCTGCCTGGGTAAAATTTACAATATGCCAATCATTGTATCCCAAATTTGTTACCGAGAGGAAAAAGGAACTTCCGTCCTCTGCATTCATGCGATATGTAATGCTCTCATTGTTTTCAACCGCTTTTCGCACTTCTTTTTCAGAGACAGAGCAGGCCTTATACTGCGCCAGCTTATCGAACAGATTGCCATCGGCCCCAGCATTGCTGTCACGTACCACCACAAAACTGCCGTCGCTTTTAACCACATAGCTTTGTACCGAATCACTGAAAGAACCGGTCTGGATCGTCTGCACCAGGACTGTGCCTTTCAAAAGGCTTCGCAGAACGCCCACCACCCTGCCGTCCCTTTTAACCGGAACCGCAATGCTAAAAAACACCCGATTCCCCAAACGTTTGGAAAGCCGGATATCCGAGATAACATGCTCGCCGTTCATCAAGCGATCATAGGTCTGATAATCCTCTTCAATGGACCCCGGAGTCCCCAACGTATTATACAGTGTTTCCATCGGAATGTAGGTCACTTCATATTTTGATTTCCTCTGGCTGAGCGCCTCCAAATATTCGGTCACCCATTCCTCTTCAGGCCCTATCCCTGATGTATCCAGCATGGTGGCAATGGCATCCAAGGTGCCCTCTACATCTTTAATCGTCGTTTCCACCTCGCGCTTCTGGCTTTCTGCATAAGCGGTCAGATTCATTTCCACCAATTGATCGAATTCCTGGTTCAACTTGGCTCGATATTCCATAAACAATAGGTTAATCAGCAGGATTGTCAAAAAGACGTAGACCAGGAATAGAGAGGTTGATTTGTGGTTCCATTTTCTGATTTTTGTCATTTCATCACCTGCTTGCTTTTCAATACTTTTATTATCGTCCAGCTTTTCACTACGAACAAAAAATGTATATTTTTTGCTGTTTTTTAGGAAAGCTATGGGATCGCACCTGTTTTTCATCGCTTCATCGCCTGAAGCCGCTGTTTGTCCGCCCCAGAAATGCGGCGCGATTCCCGCATTTTTTGCAACGCTTTGTTGAATGTAAAATCATCCAGTG
>DBFXIC010000462.1:0-3660 GCA_048455095.1 Anaeromassilibacillus sp. | reverse complement strand
CGCTTAATGGCCACATACGTTTCAATGTCATCCACCTTGAAGATGTTCTGGCTGTTGTCCACGAAAGTGGCACCGCCGCCCTGCGCGGATATTAAGGCGCGGGACTGTTCGGCGGTATAGACCGCCTCGCCGCCCGCAAAGTGCATCAGCTCCGGCCCGTTTTCGCCCACCCAGCGCCAGCCGGGTGCAGCAGAGCGCGTACCGCGTGCGTATCCTCTGCCGGTTTGGGCCTGAAGCTCTCCCATGCTGGGCACCTGTATCGTACCGGTATTGATCATGGGCACGCCGCGGATCGCGCTGATCAGCATGGCAATGCCGGACGTAACAAGGAACACCGCCGCCGCTACAATGAGCAGATCGGCTGCCAATATGAGGAACTGGGAGCCGGCAGCCTGCGCGGACGGTCCTGCCGCCGCAAGCGTCTTTGTCGCCATGGCGGTGCCTTTTGCCATGACGGTCATGCCCACGGCAGTGCCTGCGGCCTTGACCGCCACGAGAGCAAGCCCGCCGCCGATGAGGACCACAGCCGGGTTGAGCTCTGAAAGAAAGCCGATAATATCCGCACCCACGCCGATGATGTCGCCTGCCGCGTCCACAATAGCCAGGATCTGGTCTTCGTGGTCCAGCAGCACCTGAGCGAACGTTGTCTTAATTTTCGTCTCGATGGGCTCGATGCTTTTTGCCAGCTCCACATACCGGAGCTGCAGATTGTAGTTGGCCTTCTCGGCCTCGATCATGTCGGAGTTTCCGGTCTTGTAGCTTTCCCACAGTTCGTCCAGCCCTTCCTTGCGCAGCGTCTGCAAAGCAAGGTTCTGGCGGCTGGCCTCGGACCGCGTCCGGCCCAGGCGAGCGTTGAATTTTTCCACATCCACGCCCAGGCGGCCGAGCAGCTCGGAGAACTGGCCCGTGGCCTCGCCGGTGGCGATGGTCTCCTGCAGAGAATCGGCCAGGGATTCAATTTTCATGGTTTCCGGGAACTTGACCACCGCGCCCGCCAGCAGATCGACCGCCTCATACGCCTTATCCGCATCGTTAAACCCGGTTGCGAGGATGTTGGACAGCGCCTCCACCACTTCATTTGTGTCGCCCGTAATGGCATAGAGCTCGCCGGCCTTGTTGTGCAGCTGTTCCATGCCCATGCCGGCGTCCTTCGCATTCTGCTCCAGGAAAGACAGATCCCGGCGCAGTTCCTTCGTCTGCTCCAGCAGCTCGGCACACTTGCCGACTACTGCGCTCAGTGCGTTGCCGACCAATGTGCCCAGGGCTATATCGAATGTCTTTGCGCCCTTGCCGCCGTCCTCCATGCCCTTGCCCGCGCCTTTGGCGTTTTTCTCAAGGTCTTCAGCGGAACCGGATGCAGCGTCCATAACGTCCTGTGCGTCAGACAGCGCCGCGCCGAAATCATCGGATTTTTTTGTGTTTTTCTCGATCGAGGCCTGAAGGCTCAGCATACGTTTTTCCAGCTTCAGAGCCTGGCTGCTGGTCTCGCCGTATTTATCGGCCAGGCGCTCGTGCTCCCGCTCGCAGTTGGAAAGCTCATTCTGCTGGTTCACGATCGTGGCGTTGAGGATATCCAGCTCTTTCTGTGCCTCCTCGATGCCCTTTGTGGTCGGTTCGATCTTCCACTTTTCAGCATTTTTGCGCGCTTTTTCCAGCGCATCGTCCGTCTTTTTTACCGCCTTCTCCGCATTCTCGGAAGAGGCCTGCACCATGCTTTTGACCTGGTCGAGCGTTTGTTTCAGACGCTCGACGTCAAATTTCAAACCAATGACGACGCCGTCGTCCGAAGTCTTAACCGGCACTCATGCTCATCCTCTCCATGGCTTCATCGTATTCGGCCTCGTAGTCGATCTTTTCCAGCGCCACCGCGCGCTTTATCCGCGCATATTGCTCGCGCTCCTGCGGGTCCTTGATGCGGCCCAGGTTTATGCCGCGGTGCTGGATGGCAAACTTTATCTGGCTGTCGGGCGGCAGGCTGTTGAAAACAGCCATAAACTCCCACCAGTGCATCCGGGTGCGGGTGAGGTCGATCCCCGCATATACGCGAAAATCGCCCAGGATGCGCAGCGCATCCTTTTTCCAATCCAGCAGTTTTTCGGGCGGGGCAGGATCATCCGCGGATGGAATATCCCCGCAAAAATAGAAGTCGAGCACTCCGTCAAAGTGCCCGGCTTCGTTTTCCGGTATTTCGTTAAAAACATTGAGCAGGATGACGTCGTGCTTCTCAGTCCAAAGCAGGGAGGACGTCAGCACCTGCCCCACGTACTTCATCCACCAGGCCCAGTCCGTTGGGACCTTCCGGCCCAGGATCGTGTCCGGCAGCTTCAGCATCTCCACCGGCTGCATTTGCAAACATCTCCTTCAGCTCCGGCGTCAAAAACTGGTCGACGATCTCCCGCCGCCCCTCCATGACTTCGCCGTAAATGTACGAGCACAGGGAAACGTGCTCGTTGATGTTCTCTCTGCGTCCGGAAAATATCTCCGCATATTCATCGACGCCCAGCGTGCCCTCTATGAAAGTGCGGCAAATATCCAGAAGCGCACGCCCTTTTTCGCATACTAGCTCTGCCGCGGGTGCAGTGGGCCGCCAATCATGCGCGTCGGCGTTCAGCCTGCCGGATACATTGCAAAACTCCTGAACAGCGCGCAGCATGCGGGGGAAATCCCGTGTGACACCCTCCAGCATATGGACGTCGGAGATATCGCACGGATATTTCCTGCCGCAGATATCCAGTTCGCGCTTTTTTTCAAATTGAAAGGCCGCCATGGTCAGCCTCCGGATGCAGCCGTAGCAGGCGTAAACGTCGGGACATTGTTGGTCACGGTCACGGTGCCCTTTTCAGGTGTGCCCAGGATCTTCAGCGCAAAGGAAATGTTCTCACGGTTCTGCGCATCGCCGCTGCCGTCGTCCGTAATGGAAAGAACCGCCTTGCCTTTGCGGCCATTGACGGCGTCCTTTTCCATGTTGTCATAGCACTCAATGAAGTCCACGGTACGGTTGTCAAGGTCGTACAGGCGTTCCATGACAGCATCCTGTGCTTTGTCTCCGATGGCTCGCCAGCCCGTGAAGGTGCGCGTGACGGCAACGCTGGTCACTTCGCTCTCAGCCACGCCACGGCCTTCCATATCGTAATAGTCCTGGCTCTGTTCGTTGATGCTGTTGCCGCGGGAAGAAATGCCCACGGCGATCTTCGCCCACTCCGGCTGTTCGGCCGCGCGGACGTCGATCCACCAGATGCGGTTGTACGCCTTGGGTTTTGCATAGGTTCCAGGCATTGTTGTTCACTCCTTTTCATAGATGAGGGCGCCCTCGATCTTATAGACGCCGTATGTATAGCTTTCGTCCCATTCCGAGATACCGCCGTCACTGGCCGTGATCCGGACAAACTCCGCATCCGTCAGGGGCACGCCTTTGCGGTCCTGTTCCTGCACCCAATCCAGAAGCCGCTCCAGAAAGTTGCAGTTATCCAGGCGCATCATATCGTCATCGCTCATCCGGGTGGCCGCGATCACAAAATTGTATTGCCATGTCGCTGCGCCGGTCATATCCTGTGCAATGATGGCGGACCCCGTCGGCAGGATCGACTACCCCTCGGCGTCCGTCTCCAGCTTATCGGTGCGCGCCTCCAGATCCTTCAGCGCGGGACACTGCGCGAACAG
>DBFXIC010000461.1:0-5770 GCA_048455095.1 Anaeromassilibacillus sp. | reverse complement strand
CTCTATGCTTTTGCATAGGGCGGCCTCTTTCTGTTAAAAAAAATAAAATTAATAATTGACTGCGCGGCGCTCAAAATAGGCCTGCGGATGCTTACAAGCCGGGCAGATTGCCGGAGCAGCCTTACCAATATGGATATATCCACAATTGCGGCAAACCCACACGGTCTCTTCGCCAGCCTTGAACACAATGTCCTCTTCGATGTTCTGTGCCAGCTTGCGATAGCGCTCTTCATGGGTCTTCTCAATGCTCGCGACCAAACGCATCTGTGCGGCCAGAGCGGTAAAGCCCTCTTCTTCTGCGACGTCTGCAAAGTTCTTGTACATCTCGGTCCATTCGTAATTCTCGCCCGCCGCCGCGTCTTTCAGGTTGTCCAGCGTGGCACCAATGCCGCCGTCATGCAGCGCCTTAAACCACAGCTCGGCATGTTCCTTTTCATTGCGTGCGGTTTCCTCAAAGATGGCTGCAATCTGCTCGTAGCCTTCCTTTTTGGCTTTGGATGCATAGAAGGTATACTTGTTGCGCGCCTGGGATTCTCCAGCGAACGCCGCCATTAAATTTGCTTCCGTTCTGCTACCTTTTAATTCCATTGCATTTTTCCTCCTGTCTAAGTACCTGTATTTCAGCCCCGGCTCACACGCGGGCCTGATTGCAAAAGATAGGGACCGTTTATAGTCTACCATCTCTTACCATCTATTATACATGGAAATTTCCATAGAATCAATGAAGAAAAATCATGAAATCTGTCGTCTGCGCTGCATTCTAGTCACAAGTTTCGCTTCAAATACAGCATGTCGATGCATGGATCACCGTTTTCAAAGATCGGTTCCGGATAAAAGTCCACAAAAAAACGTTCGACAACATGCGAGGGGACAAACCCAAACCGCCGGTAATAGGATGTCATATACTTGGAAGTCCCGACGTACATCACCGCATACTGCTTTGCAAAACGGTCGAACAGAAAGTGGAGCATCCGGCTCGCATATCCCTGGTTCTGCAAAGGTTCAGCGGTTGCGAGGTTTTTTAATTCACACGCGCCGGGGGCGTAATCCGTCACCACCGCAACACAGGCTGCCGTCCCGTCCACAAAGAGCACGAACAGATCGCCGCGTTCCAAATAGGTTGCAACCATGGTTTCGCTCGGATCGGCAAGCAACAGCAGGAGCATGTAATCGCCTTTATGGGCGTCTATTTTTTGAATTTCAATCATCGGTATCCTCTTCGCCGCGCAGGATAGCGCGGTAAATATCGCGCTTTGCAAGGCCGCTTTCCGCTGCCGCCTGTTTTGCGGCTTCGGACGGGGCGAGCCCCTGTGCCAATTTTTCCCGGGCGAGAGACACGGCTTCCTCCATGGAATAGGCCTCCACCGCTGGGGCGGGAGCGCCCTCGATGACCAGAACAATTTCCCCTTTGAAGGGCTCTTCCTTGCAGCGCTTTGCCGCCTCGGAAAGCGTCGTGCGCACCACTTCTTCATGAATTTTTGTCAGCTCGCGCACAATGGCGACGCGCCGGTCCCCCCAGGCGTCCAGCATATCGCGCAGGGTGGCATAGAGCTTATGGGGGGCCTCATAAAAGACCATGGTGCGGCGCTCGTCCTTTACCTCATCGAGATGGTCCCGGCGGCTTTTCTTGTTGACGCTCAAAAAGCCCTCAAAGGTGAAGCGCCCCGTAGGCAGACCAGAGATCGCCAGTGCGGATACGACGGCGCTGGGGCCGGGAACCGCCAAAACAGGGATACCGCGCTCCGCACACTGGGCGACCAACAGCTCACCAGGGTCGGAGATGGCGGGCATCCCCGCGTCCGAGACCAACGCGCAGGTTTCGCCCGCTTCCAGCCGCGCTAGGATTTTTTCGCCGTGGTCGCGCTTATTGTGCTCAAAATAGCTGACCAGCGGCTTTTTAATGCCGAAATGGTTCAGCAGCTTGAGCGTTACGCGTGTGTCCTCCGCCGCAATGAAATCCACCGCTGCCAGCGTTTCCACAGCGCGGGGGGAGAAATCTGATAAATTGCCGATCGGCGTGCCGACCACATAGAGTATTCCGGTCATTTGTGGCCCTCCTTATAGGAACCGTAAATTTGCAGCATCTCTGGGGAAAAGCGCCCCGCGCCGTCCTCGACAAAGAGGACAGGCTCCACGCGCAGGCCGGGATTGCCGCCACGCGCCGCCTGCAGGAGAAACAGGAAGGGGGCCTTGTCCGGCCTTTGCTGCACAAAGCGCAGGCGCTTGGGTTCCAAACCCGCGCGCCGCAGGTCCTCCATTGCACTGCACAGCCGTTCCGGTCGCAGGCAGCAGCAGAAGCGCCCGCCCCAGCGGAGCTGATAAGCTGCCGCAGCGGCGATCCCCGCAAAGGTACAGGCGCTTTCGTGCCGCGCAATGGAAAGCCCTCCGTGTGGATTTTTGATCCCCGTGCCTTCGGGCTTATACGGCGGATTGCAGGCGACCAGATCGAGCCCGCGCGGGGGATGCAGATATTCCAAATTGTTTATATCGTTATGAATAATATAAATTGTATTTTCAAATCCATTTTTTGCGACGGAGGCTGCTGCCAACGCACAAGCGTCCTCCTGTAATTCCACCGCATAAATTTTTTGAGGCATAGCGCCTTCGCCGGAATGTGCTTTTGCGCACCAGATTAGGGGGATGGTCCCGCAACCGGTGCCAAAATCGGCGCACACCTCCCCTTTGCGGGGCGCGGAAAACCACGCGAGAAGTACAGTGTCCGTATTAAAGCGGTGCGTAGCGGAGACCAGCACGGAAACCTGCGGAGAAAGAGGTTCCCAGCGCGGGAAATCGGTTGACAAGGGGCGTCCTCCTTTCGGGACGTGTTTTTGCCCTATCAGAAAGGGCGTATAAGAGCGTCTGGGGTGTGCGGCAATCCATTTGACGGTCGATTTCCCCGGACAAACGCAAAAAAGGCGAAGCGCGTTTGACGCTTCGCCTTTCAGCTTTCCGACGAATTAATTATTCCTGAGCAGGAGCGCCAACCGGGCAAACTTCTGCGCAAGCGCCGCACTCGGTGCAGGTGTCGGGATCGATAACGAACTTGCCGTCTCCCTCGGAGATTGCGTTAACAGGGCAGCCTGCTGCACAAGCGCCGCAGGAAATGCATTCATCACTAATTACGTATGCCAAAGGAAACACCTCCAATAAATTTTACAAGCTTATTTTAACACAGAATACCAAAAAAGCAACAGTTTATTGACCATCTGGGAAAATTTTCATAGATGGATTAGGCCATGTTTGGCGATTTTTGCAGGAGTGAGGGGATATAGGACGGACGAAGCAGGAGCCAAGTCAGGGCGAAAATTGATCCTGCGATGGCTGGATCGTGAAACGCGCAGGGGTAAATCCTTTCAGCGTAGGGGCCGCGCATGTATCGGGATTTTATTTTTCCAGGGAAATAGGATAAAAATGCCCCTGTTTGTGGGAAGGCGGCATCCACCGCAATGTGGAACCCCTTTGGAAGGAGAAAATCCTTTTAGAAAGGTGCGCAGAGGTCGTTTGTTCCAGCAAATCCCGCGTGGATAGGCTCTTCGTATGCAGCGTTGACCGCTGTGTGCGGATGGACAAATAGCAACAGAACAGGTCCTCACATTTGTATGGAAAGGTTTGCAGCCGAATGTCCAGGCTTACAATGCACCGCACACTTTTCTGGGATAGGGGAGAAAAACAAAGCCGGAACAGGAGATGGAGGCGCCCTTGTATGCGGTAGGCTGGGAATTTCGCACGCCCGTATCATCCGCCGAAGCGTGACAGTTTCCGTCGACCGAAGAGCCGCTTTATGCTGCTGCGGGGAAAACAGCCCTTCCCGCTGCCTTTTTGAACAAGGAATGCATCCGTTTCATTCTCCAGGATCTGAAGGAAGTGCGTGGCAGAGAAGCAACGCCGTGCGTCTATAGCGGCAAAATGATGCCGTACGTCTGCGGCCTGTCCAAGTTGCCCCTTTAACGAAAAAGCCCGCCGCAAGCGTCTGAAACGCCGTGCAGCGGGCTCTTTTATTTTTATTCTTCGTGTTCCCTTTGCTGGGGGATGGGATTCGCCGGCTGAGTGGTTCCCTCTGCACGCTCCGGACGCGGATTGCTTCGCGGGGCGCGTTCCTGCCGGGCCACGGCTTTTGCCGCATCGCGGGGGATGTTCTCACTCCCACTGCGTTCCTGCCGTTGCGGCGACTTGACCGCGTCGCGGGAAACGGGCTCGTTCCCCTTGCGCTCCTGCCTTGGAGGCTTTCCTGCCTCATTTGCGGGATTACCGTCCTGGGTGCGGGGCGGTCGGGAATCCCTTCGCGGGGGACGTTCCCGATGCTCGCCATTCCGATTGTTTTGCTGCGGTGGACGGGCTTCGCGGTCCTTCGGCGGATGCTCCCGACGGTCGTTTTGCTTTTGTTCGCGCGGGGGACGTTTTTCCGCAGGACGTTCCTTTCGCTCGGGCTTCTCCGGCTTTTCCGAAGGGGTTTCCTGCTTCGGCATGCTTTCGGCAGCTTCCTCCGGGAATGGTTCTGCCTCCGCGTCCTTTTCCTTCCGTTCGGGGGAAGGCCTTCCGCGCAGCAGTTTGACCTGCTTTACATGGAAGCTCTGCGGCGCTGCCTCCGGGGCGGAATCCATCCGCACCTGTAGATTGCCCGTGAGGATATTTTGATCCACGACCACGCCCTTGCCGGAGGGCGTCATCACGACGGAGTTCACGGACGGCGTGCGGCGCAGGAGATCAGCATAGGCCTCCTGCTCATATTTTAAGCAGCACATCAGCCTGCCGCAGGTGCCAGAAATTTTTACGGGATTCAGGGAGAGTCCCTGCTCCTTTGCCATCTTGATCGAGACGGGCTGGAACCCACTCAGAAATGTAGAGCAGCAAAACGGCCTGCCGCAGATGCCCAGGCCGCCCAGCATCTTCGCTTCATCGCGCACGCCGATCTGGCGCAGCTCGATGCGCGTGCGGAAGACGGACGCCAGGTCCTTGACCAGTTCGCGGAAGTCCACGCGGCCATCCGCTGTAAAATAAAATAGGATCTTGCTGTTGTCGAACGTATACTCCACGTCGACCAGCTTCATTTCCAGCTTGTGCGCCGCGATTTTCTTGACACAGATGTCGAACGCACTCTTCTCCTTAATGGAGTTTTCCGCAACCTTTTTCAGGTCGTCCTTGGTGGCAACGCGGATGAGTGTTTTGAGCGGCTGGACGATGTCCTCTTCCGCAATCTCCTTGCGTTCCATCGCCACTTCGCCGCACTCCACGCCGCGCGCGGTCTCTACGATCACGTGATCTCCGAGCTGAAGCTCGTATTCCTCCGGGTCAAAGTAATATACCTTGCCCATGTTTTTAAAACGTACGCCAATTACCTCGGCCATATACAACCTCCCAACCGCCGGCTAACCGATGGCTTTCTTTTCCGAAAATAGGATACCCAATTTTTTAAAAAACTTCAATAGAGCGGACGCGTGTCCTGCACGAGCCGTTTTGGCCGGCAGAGAAAAGCAGACCGGCCATTGCCGCACGGGGATGCTTTTCATACGCACGGATGGACGATGCACGCCGCTGTTGATGAAATGGTCATTTGGATTTCTGCCCGTGTGCCGCTGTTCGCAGGCGCGCACAGAAGGTCGTGACGAGCAGAGCGGCATTTGCATTTTGCTCCTGCGCCTTTTGCGCGCGCTGGGCGTGTTCCAGCAGCCGCAGGAGTTGGCTGCGCGTCAATGCATTGGCAAGCGCGTCCGCCGCCTCCGACTGGCCGGAGAGGCAGGAGGCTCCGCCCGCCCGCAGGACGCATGCATCC
>DBFXIC010000460.1:0-9967 GCA_048455095.1 Anaeromassilibacillus sp. | reverse complement strand
CGGCACGAAAAAAATCAGGTTCAATTCGAAACTCCTCGATCAGTTGATTGATCTCCGCGTCTGTCGGCGCGATGCAGTTGATCCAGCAGCCGGGTTCGCAGGCTTCCAGCTGGGTGATCTGCCCGTCAACCGTCTTGTAGTAGGACAGCATTGCGTTCATCTCCTTCGTCTTTGTTTCGTATGCCACTGCATAAAGGGTCCGGTTTCACAATGCCACCTCCTAAAGAGCGCCAGAGCGCACAAAAAATGCGCGCAGCCGTACGCGCGAATTGAATTGAAAGAAACCTGTTTTAATATTCCAAACAAATTTTGAAACAACAAAAATACCAAAGTAATTATAACACAAAAAAGGGAGATTTCAAGTGCATGCGGCACTTTTTGCGTTTTATTCCTGTCAATTTGCCTTGCAATGCCTTACAGAGTTCTATTTCGCCTTAAATCGTCGTTTTTGGCGTATTTTCAAACAAAGGGCGTGGAAAAAGCCCGGAAATTTCCGGGCTTACAATTGACCTTTTATGTCATTTTATTTGCGGTTGAAGATCGACATGATGTCTGTGAAAGTATCGTCGTCGTCAATTGGTGCGGGAGCCGGCCGGCGGCTCTGCGAATCGCGGCTGTCACGGCTGTCGCGCCCGCTATTGGAATACATGTTGGAGGGCGCGCTACTCCTGCGTTCCTCCTGTACGGCGTCGCTGCCGTCGTGCGTGGCGAAGCCGGTCGCGATGACGGTGACGCTCATCTCGTCCTCCATGTTCTCATCGAACGCAGCACCCCAAATGATGTTCGCATCCTCGTGCGCCTGCGAAGCAATCATGGAGGAAGCAGTCTCGATCTCGTCCAGTCCAATATCCGGAGACGAGGTAATATTGACAATGACGCCCTTTGCGCCGTTGATCGCTGTTTCGAGCAACGGGCTGGAAATCGCCATATTAGCCGCAGCCTCGGCCTTATCCTTACCAGAGGCTCTGCCGACGCCCATGTGTGCATAGCCGGCGTCCTTCATAATGGCCGTGACGTCTGCAAAGTCCAGGTTGACCAGACCGGGGAGTTTAATCAGGTCAGAGATACTCTGTACACCCTGGCGGAGCACATCGTCTGCAATGGAAAATGCGTTTACCAGCGTAATACGCTGCTCACTCACGAGTTTGAGGCGCTCGTTCGGAATCACCACAAGGGAATCCACATGTTCACGCAGGGCCGCAATGCCGCTTTCTGCCTGTTCCATGCGACGTCTACCTTCAAACGCAAAGGGTTTTGTCACAATACCCACGGTCAGCACGCCCATATCGCGCGCAACTTCCGCCACAATCGGTGCCGCGCCCGTGCCGGTTCCGCCTCCCATACCGGCGGTGATAAACACCATATCGCTTCCGCGAATGGCTGCAGCGATGGCCTCGCGGCTCTCTTCGCCCGCCTTCTGGCCCATCTCCGGCTTGGAGCCTGCGCCCTTTCCGTGCGTAACCTTTTCACCAATCTGGATTTTCTGCATCGCTTTGGAGCGGTAGAGCGCCTGCTTGTCCGTATTGACGGAAATAAACTCCACGCCCTGAACTCCCATCGTCACCATGCGGTCGATTGCGTTTCCGCCGCCGCCGCCGACACCGATCACTTTTATCTGTACAATATTGTCAAAATCATTATCAATCTCAAAAGGCATTGCTGCGTCCCCCTTAAACGTCCTTTTATTTCATAGCGCCAGACTTTGCCAAGGATATTACTAATTTAACACTTTTGCGGAGTAATTTCAATAACTATTTGTGTCGTACCCAAAGATTCTGAGCATTTCCAAATTTATCCTGATGCTGGCGCCGCGCTGCTTACGGAGTAATCCGGCTCAAACGGAACCTTATTATTGACTGCATCGGAAAGGTCTAAAATGCCCCGTTCGTTCTCCTTCACACCACCCGCATCCAGAATGCCTTTGGCGTAGTGAAGTTTGTAATCCAGGTCTGTCGGAAGGCCGAGCTCCATCGTGATTCGGTTGTCATACAGAATCGCAACGTTGTACCGGTCGGTGAGGTCAATCTCCGTGACCTTATCGAGCCCGTTGTTCTCAATGGCCTTCCGCAGATCCTGAAAGACGGTCTTTGTCTCATGCATGGTGGTTTCGCCGCTGACCGCTGTTTCCACAGCGGAGGATTCCTCTGCCTGTGTTTCCGATGGAGAGGACGTCTCAGAAGCGTCGCTCGCCACCGGGACGGAGGAATCCGGCACAACATCGTCCGCATACACGATTGGTTCCCCGACCTTGGCCTTCGCAAGCTCCAGGCCCTTCACCAAGGTGATACCCTCTGGCAAAGCATCTACAAATTCCAGTACCTTCTCTTTGTTTCCAATCAACGCATACTTTCCATCATAGGCAATTGCGCCGCTCGCCGTGTCATCCTCCACATGGATCACGATGGTCGCAGGCAGCCGCCGGGAAACCTTTGCCGTCTTTACATAGGGAAGCTTTTTTTCAATTGCGGTGCGCGCTTCCTTGGTCTTGGCAAGGAAAAGATTTTCTCCCCGTTCGATCCCGCCAATTTCGACGATCTGCTCCGCCGGGTAGCGGGAACTACCCGTCACTTGGATCGTATCGATTTTAAACAGCACAGTCAAAGAGAGGGTGATCGCTCCTACCACCACGAACAGGAACGTCGCTATGTAAAACAAGATCGCCCGCCTGCGTTTTCGCCGCCGGCGCAAAGCCGCCCGCTGTTCCGTGCCGTGTGGGATATTCCGCCCGCCGGAAGAGCGCCTTGGCGGCTCTGGCGGTTCCCGCCGGGGATTCTGCGGCGGCCTCCGTCCGGACGGTCCGCCCCGCGTTCCATTCGGTGCTTTCGCCATGCTGTTTCACTTCCTTTCGCCGGGACCATGCCGTCCCTATTTTTTCATTCCGGAAGCCGCGTCACGCGCGCGCCGAGCGCGCACAGGCTTCCTTCCAAACTTTCATATCCACGGTCGATGTGCCGTATGCCGCTGACCAGGGTCTCCCCCTGCGCAGCCAAACCGGCTACCACCAGCGCCGCGCCCCCACGCAGGTCAGCCGCCTCCACAGGAGCGCCAGAAAGATGTTCCACGCCCTCTATAACGGCCACACGGCCTTCCACTTTAATGTTTGCCCCCAAGCGAAGCAGCTCACCCACATGTTTATAGCGGCTTTCAAAGATATTTTCCACGAAAATGCTTGTGCCGTCCGCAACCGCCACCATCGCCATCAAGGGCGCCTGCGCATCCGTGGGAAATCCCGGATATGGCATAGTCCGCACGTTCTTGATGCGGTTCAGGCGTTTGGGAGCGTTCATCCGTATGGTGCTCTTTCGGATGTCAAAGCGGCATCCGCTCTCCTCAAATAGCGGGAGCACCGGCGCTAAATGCGCGGGGACAACATGGGTCAATGTCACGGTGCTCCCCGTCGCAGCCGCCGCTGCCAGGAAGGTTGCCGCCGCAATGCGGTCCGGTATGACCTCGTGCTCGCACCCGTGGAGCGCCCTAACACCCTCGATTACGATGGTGCTGTCCCCCGCGCCGCTGATTTTCGCGCCGCAGCTGTTCAAGAAATCCGCGAGATCACAGATTTCCGGCTCCCGCGCCGCATTTGTCACTTCGGTTATGCCCCTCGCACAGCAGGCCGCCAAGAGGACATTTTCCGTCGCGCCCACGCTTGGGAAAGAAAATGCAATATTTGCGCCTTTAAGGCCCTCCGGGGCGCTGCATTTCAGGCAGCCGTGATCCTCCTGAATCTCCACGCCCATCTTCCGAAGGGCGGAAAGATGCAGATCGATCGGACGCGGCCCCAACTCGCATCCGCCTGGGAAAGAGAGCTCCGCCCGGCCCATACGGGAAATGATCGCGCCCAGAAAGACGATGGAAGAACGCATTTCCCGCATCAGATGTTCCGGGATATCATATTGTATCACACTGCGCGGGTCGATCCACACATCTGCGCCGGAACGTTCCGTAGCGCATCCCAAATGTTGCAAAATCCGTTCCGACGTTTTAACATCGGAAAGAACCGGACAATTATGTAGCACACAGGTGCCTTCACAAAGCAAAGAAGCCGCCATCAGCGGCAGCGTGCTGTTTTTCGCGCCATGAACGCGAAGCTCTCCTTCCAGCCGGCTGGGCCCTTGGATCAAAAGTTTTGACATAGCCGTACCCCTTTTCCCCCGGGAAAAATGCCGGCGCCCGGCGTTTTCCACGTATCACAGGATTTTTTTGAACTACGGTATACTATGCACTGGGGGTGTATCCGGTGCATACGGGAAAATAGGCACGGATCAAAGAGGGCGTTTCTGGGTCCAACATGCCCGGAAGCAGATTTTTCGTCTAAAACGAAATGCGCAGAAACGCCTGTTCTTATTTTGCGATTTCTTTGATGATGTGGTAAATGCGGTCGTTGGCATCCAAAATTGCCATCTTTTTGGCGTTGGCTGCCAGCTTCGGAATGGTATCCGGGCTGCCGAACAGCTCCTCCACCTTTTTACAAAGCGTTTCTCCGCTCAAATCTTTTTCTTCCAGGATCGCTGCCGCTCCACGATTCACCAGCGCCATGGCATTGTGATACTGATGGTTCTCCGCCACGTTGGGCGAGGGAATCAGGATGGATGCGCGCCCCTGCGCCTGCAGCTCACTGAGCGTGATTGCGCCCGCACGGCAGATCACCAGATCCGCCGCCGCCAGGCAGTCCGGCATATCGTTGATATACTCGCGGATGTCCATATGGGGATGCTTTTTCAGGTCGAGCCCCTTCTCCTTAAGGAGGTCGGGAAACCACGTCCCCCACTGACCGTATGCATGGATATGTTGGAACTTGTCCGAGCGGGCGCTCCAAGCCAGAAGATCGGCCACTGCCTCATTGATTTTGCGTGCACCGAGGCTTCCGCCAAAGGATAGAATCATTGGACGGCCATCCAGCCCCAGCTTTTTGCGCGCCTCTTCTTTGCGCGCGCGGATAACCTCCTGTCGCACCGGATTCCCGGTCAGCACGCAGTGGGCCTTGGGGTCCAGATGACGCTGGGCGTCCGCTACAGCAAGCATGGTCCGCGCTGCATGCTTGCTCAGCGCCTTATTGGTTACGCCCGGATAGGCGTTCTGCTCGTGGATTGCCGCGGGAATCCCCAACTTCATCGCTTCCCGGATCACGGGGCCGCTGACATATCCGCCCGTTCCCACGCAGATATCCGGTGCAAATTCCTGGATGATGCGCCGCGCTTCATGGCTAGATGTGAACATGCGCACGACTGTTTTGGCATTTTTTTTGAGATTTTCCCAATTCAATTTGCGCTGAAAACCAGAGATTGTGATACTTTGAAACGGATATCCGGCAACGGGAACAAGCCGTTCCTCCATGCCGCCCTTCGCCCCAATGTATAAAATCTCTGTATCCGGCTCCCGTTCGCGCAGGTATCCGGCGATCGCCAATGCGGGGTTGATATGCCCGGCGGTTCCGCCGCCAGCAAACAATACTTTCATAGATCCATTCTCCCTATCATGGCACAATCTATTTTGTAGCTTCCCAGCCCTGGGGGGTGCTACGTCTTTTCAATGGTGGATGTTCGTGAGATGGACAACACTACGCCCATCTCTGCCAAAAGGATCAGGAGCGACGTGCCCCCATAGCTGAAGAACGGCAGGCTGATTCCTGTATTTGGAATGGTGTTCGTCACAACCGCGATATTCAAAATCACCTGCAGGCCCACCTGTACCGTCAAACCGATACCCAGCAGCATGCCGAATTTATCCTTCGCTTTGAGCGAAACCGTGATCCCGCGCCAAACCAGCATGGCGAAGAGGATGATAATCAAAAGTGCGCCGATGAATCCGAGCTCCTCGCACACGACGGCAAAGATAAAATCATTCTGCGGTTCCGGCAGATAGAGGTATTTCTGGCGCGACTGCCCCAGCCCAAGCCCCAGTAAGCCACCGGAGCCGATGGACATCAACGACTGGCGTGTCTGCCAGGTATCCACCGTGTTTCCAAAGGGATCGAGCCAACCGGAAATACGGTCGCTTGCATAGCCAAATTTCGCGCTAAACAGGACGACATAGGCCACCGCTGCGCCCAAAAGACCAAACGCCATGCCGAACCAACGCAGCTGCACACCGCCGATAAAGAGCATTACGCCGGCCAGCGCCACCAGAATCAAGGTGGCGGAGACATGCTTTTCCAACAGAACCAAAACCGCAATGGAACCTAAAATCAACAGATACGGCAGCACGCCGTACCGGAAGGTGTTCATGCGCTTGAAGTTGATCGATATCAAATGTGCAAAAATTAGGATCATGGCAAATTTTGCGATCTCTGAGGGCTGAAAACTGATCGGCCCCAATTCAAACCAGCGCCGCACACCGTTTCGTTCCGGCATGAAAAGCACCAGGACCAACAGCATATAGGTCACCAGCAGGATTGGAATGGCCAGCTTATGCAGGTGATGGTAATCAAAATAGGAAATTAACACCATCAAAAAGATACCGCCGATTGCAAATGCAGCTTGGCGGATGATAAAATGGTAGCTATTACCATAGTTATAGTACGCATAAGCGTAGCTGGAAGAAAACAGCATGATCAATCCGATCACCAAAAGAGTGAGCACAAGGAAAAAGAAAGGCAGGTCCATACCCGCACGCACAGAGAACAAACGGAATTTTTTTCGAATTCGCCTTGCAAGCGAAGTCTTTGGAGGCATTTCCTGCGTGTCCGATTTTCGTGCGGTTGGCAGGCGTGTTACAGTCGCCCCGCGTTTGTTATCCGCCCTTGTTGCCATATAGCCGCCTCCTTTCTATACCGGTTCTATTCCCGGGAAATTCCCAGGGTCTTGTGGACTCTTCTCATTTAACCACAAATCAACTGCCAAAAATGTCACTTTATTCCGTATACAAAGATCTCCTCCCACAAAATCACGAGAGATCTCCGGTCTTTTCCCTTCTTAAAAGAAAAAGTCTTTCGATCTCTGCCGAATGCAGCCTCTTTTTGCAGGATTCAAATTGATCTATTTTTATAATCCAAACCAGACCGCCGCGACGCTCAACGCGCCGAAGAACAGCGTCACCAAGCTGAAAACTGTACAGATTTTCACTTCACTCCAGCCGCACATTTCAAAATGATGGTGAATGGGACTCATTTTGAATAAACGCTTGCCACCCGTCGCCTTAAAATAAGTGACCTGTAACACAACAGAAAGGATTTCCGCCAGATAAATGACGCCCACCGGAACCAACAGGATGGGAAGGTTGAGGCCGAAAGCGAGCGCACACACCATTCCGCCCAAGAACAGGGAGCCCGTATCGCCCATAAAAACCTTTGCCGGGTTGAAGTTCCAAATTAAAAAGCCGAGGCATCCGCCCGCAGATGCCGCTGCAAGGATGCCCATGCCGCTCATTTCAAGGATGCCTGCGATCACCAGAAAGATCAGCGATGCAAAAAAGGTGACGGAAGCGTTCAAGCCGTCAATGCCGTCCGTAAAGTTGACGGCGTTGACCATACCCACGATGCCGATTAACGCGATCACCCAATAGAACACCCCCAAGTCTACGCCGCCGAGAAACGGAATCAGTGTGACAGAAGAAGCTCCGGAAAGATAAAGGGAAGCGAGATACCCGCCCGCCACAAGGAATTGCAGAATCAACTTCTGTTTTTCATTCAGGCCGAGGTTGCGCTTCTTGACCACCTTGATGTAATCATCGATAAATCCCACGCCACCGAAGCCCAACGCCATCAGCATTCCGGCAATCAGCTTTGTCTGCATATTCATGTTTTGCGGGTCCTGCCCCGAAGTGCGGTAATATAACACTAGGCTGACACCGGCCGCCACAAACATGCCGATCATGAACATGAAACCGCCCATGGTCGGGGTGCCGTTTTTTTTCTGGTGCCACTTCGGGCCCACCTCTCGGATGGTCTGCCCAAAGTTGATCTTGTGCAAGAAAGGCACCAGCCATTTCCCCAAAAGACCCGTCACCGCAAATGCAATGACCGCTGCCGCCAGTATCCAGATGCCGTCCGTCATATGCAATATCCCCTTTGTCACTGTTTACCCGCATGCGCGGGCCTTTATTATATTCCGCCTTGGCCCGGAAAAGCCATTGGCCGCTTTATCAGTGGCTTTCCAGCATTCCAAATGGGAATTTTTTGTGCGCCCTTTATTATACCATTCTTTTCTCTTCACGTTTACTGGAAAAAAGCACGGATATCAGCCATTTCCCGCCCAATTATTGGTTTTATTCCACGGAATCCAATTCCACAAAATCCACGGTCACCATAGTGCCAGGGGCGACTTGACTGCCCTCCGGGATGCTCTGCAGGTTGGAAACCGCATTCTTTCCTGTGAGCGCTGCGCCGGAGATGCTGATGTTAATCCCTGCATTGGCCGCAGCGGAGTTCGCCTGCGAGAGTGTAAGGCCAGTCAACTTTGGCACTGTCACGGTCTGGGAAGTGCTGTCCTCATCTGTAAAGAGCACCACACGGCCGCTCTTCGGAATGCTCTTGCCCGGCTCCGGCACCTGAGAGAGAACCGTCTCGCCATTTCCATACACCTTGACGTCGAGCTCTGCATTTTGAATGATATTCTGCGCCTCCTGCACCTTTTTGCCGAGGACGTCGGGCGCACTGGTATCCAGCTTTGCAAGCTCCTCTTCTGTGTACTTGGCTTCCACGCCGAGGTACGGCAGGATTTCGCTCATCGTCTTTGCAAACGGCGGTCCTGCAATGGCGCTACCGAACACCTGGCCACCCTGCCGCAGCGGCTCATCAAAGAACACCAACATGGCGACCTGCGGGTCGTCCGCCGGAGCATAGCCGCAATAGGAGGCGATGTATTTCTTTTCTCCCTGCTTGCCCTGTGCAATCCATTCCGCGATCTTTTCAGACGTTCCGGTCTTGCCGGCTACACGGTAACCGGCGATGTAACCGTTCTTTGCTGTGCCGGTCATGGCCGTCTGCTGCAAAATTGCACTGACGCGTCTGGACGTATCGTTGGAGACCACCTGACGTTTGACCGTCGTATCGGTTGTACGGATGATATTGCCCTGATCGTCGATCACCTGTGCGACCACATGGGGCTGCACCAGATAGCCGCCGTTTGCCACGGCCGCCGCGCCGGTAATCATCTGGATAGGCGTGATGCTGAAGTTCTGACCAAAGGACTCCGTGGCCAGTTCCACGGGACCCATCGTCTCATCGTAATAGATACTGCGAGATTCGCCGGGAAGGTCAATGCCCGTCTTCTGGGTAAAGCCAAAGGCTTCAAAATATTTAAAGAAGGTTTTGGGTCCGAGCTTTTCACCCACCTGAATAAACACCGGGTTGCAGGAGTTGCATAATCCCTGTACAAACGTCTCCCCACCGTGGCCAGCTGTTTTCCAGCAGCTGATGCGGCGGTCCGCGACAACATAATATCCCGGACAGGAGAACGGGGTATTCTCATTGATAACGCCCTCTTCAAATCCCATAGAGGAAGTCACCATCTTAAAGACGGAGCCCGGGTAATAGGTATCACTGACACATTTGTTACGCCATTGCTTCTGCCGCGCTTCATTCAGGGCTTTGGTGCGCTCCTCTCCTGTCAGCGCATCCACCGCCGCCTTTTCGTTGGGGTCGGAGAGGGTAAACGGATCGTTGGGATCAAAGTCCCCCTTGACCGCCATACCTAAAATAGCGCCCGTCTTGACATTCATCACAATGCCGCATGCGCGGTTTCGAGTTCCGCTGTTGGCCACGCCTTCCTCCAGATACTTTTCCAGGAAATGCTGTACCACCTCGTCGAGGGTGAGAACCAAGCTGTGGCCGTTCTGCGCGTCCACCATCTGTTCGTAATCGAAAGGCATATCCGTGCCAACCGCGTTCTTTGCTGTCACCAAACGTCCGGGAACGCCGGTCAGCTCTGAATCGTACTGTGCCTCCACGCCTGCAAGCCCCTGGTTATCGGAGCCAGTAAACCCCAGCACAGAAGAGGCAAACTTTCCATAGGGATAATAACGCTTATAG
>DBFXIC010000459.1:0-4200 GCA_048455095.1 Anaeromassilibacillus sp. | reverse complement strand
CGAGTCTTGGTATGTGGTGCGGAATATCCGCGGCTGTACCGGATTTGTGGGCCCGTCCTCCAAGCCGATCCCGCTCACCAATGAAGAGGTGGCGAAGCTCGGTGTGGAGAAGCGCGAGGTGGAAGTCAACTATGACGTGGGCGACTCCGTCCAGATCGTCGACGGTCCCTTGGAGGGTTTTGTCGGCACCGTGGAGGAAGTCGACCTTGAGAAAAACCGTGTCCGCGTGACAGTGAGCATGTTTGGACGCGAAACGCCGGTGGAGCTGGAGCTCGACCAGGCGGAAGCAATGGAATAAGGAGCCTGTTAAAATGGGTTCCGGGCCATTGGGCAGCGCCCAATGTGCCGGTAAGACGGTAATATGCGGGTGACCGCTTATTATGAGGGGCGAAGTCCCCTGGGGAGCATAAAAACTGTGGCTTCCCCTGTGGGAGGAACGGGCAAAACGCCTGCTCCGCCATTTACCACAAATTTTGGAGGTGCAAATAATGGCTCAAAAGGTTACGGGCTTGATTAAGCTCCAGATACCGGCTGGCAAAGCAACGCCGGCGCCGCCTGTTGGACCGGCTCTCGGTCAGCACGGCGTAAACATCATGGCGTTCACAAAGGAATTCAACGAGCGCACGAAGGCAGACGCAGGACTGATTATTCCTGTCGTCATCACGGTCTATGCGGACCGTTCGTTCACCTTTATTACAAAGACGCCGCCTGCGGCCGTTCTCATCAAGAAGGCCTGCGGTATCGAATCCGCGTCGGGCGAGCCGAACAAGAAGAAGGTCGCGAAAATTACCCGTGAGCAGGTCAAGAAGATTGCCGAACAGAAAATGCCCGACCTCAACGCCGCTACCGTGGAATCTGCCATGAGCATGATCGCCGGTACTGCGCGCAGCATGGGCATCGAAGTCGTAGATTGATCACCCGGGTGGGAGGAACAGATCCGATTTTACCACTCAATAGGGAGGAAAACCAATGAAACACGGTAAGAAATATGTCGACAGCGCAAAGCTCGTCGATCGTTCCAAGTTCTATGATACGAACGAAGCGTTGGAGCTCTGCATCAAGACCGCTCCCGCAAAGTTCGACGAGACGGTGGAAGTCCACGTCAAGCTGGGCGTTGACGGCCGTCATGCGGACCAGCAGGTCCGCGGCGCCATTGTTCTGCCGAACGGCACCGGTAAGACCGTGCGCGTTCTGGCGATCTGCAAGGGCGACGCTGCGAAGGACGCGGAAGCGGCTGGCGCAGAGTTTGTCGGCGCAGAAGAGATGGTTCAAAAGATCCAGAGCGAGAACTGGATGGACTTTGACGTGCTGATCACGACTCCGGATATGATGGGTCTGGTTGGCCGCCTCGGTAAGATCCTCGGTCCGCGCGGCTTGATGCCAAACCCGAAGGCTGGCACCGTTACCCGCGAGATCGGCAAGGCGATCACAGACGCCAAGGCCGGTAAGATCGAGTATCGTCTCGATAAGACCAACATCATCCACTGCGTCATCGGCAAGGTTTCCTTCGGTGCGCAGAAGCTGGAAGAGAACTTCGACGCGCTGATGGGTGCGATCGTAAAGGCAAAGCCGGCTGCGGCAAAGGGCCAGTACGTCCGTTCCTGCGTGGTAGCCACCACCATGGGCCCTGGCGTCAAAATGAACCCGAACAAAGTTGGCTAAGATTCTTGACAAGGGCTCGTCCCTGTGTTAAGATAAATACTGCTCTCCATGAAAGTGGAAAGCACCAAGTTGCTGTTCTTTATTCAAAGACAGCAGGCGCATTGCGTAATGGGGTTTCCCAGCCTGCCGAGGATAGAGCCGCAGAACATGTTTCGCTGTTTTACAGCTTGAAAATGTGTTTTACGCCCTTCCCGGTTTGGGAAGGGCTTTTTCTTTGCTCCGTCCCCATGGGAATGTTATTTTGGTTACGGAGGTGAATCCATTTTGCCAAGCGAAAAGATATTGGAACAAAAGAAGCAGATCGTTGCAGAACTTTCCGAAAACCTGAAGAGCGCATGCTCCGGCGTGATCGTTAACTACAAGGGTATCACAGTTGCAGATGACACCAAGCTCCGCAAACAGATGCGTGAGACCGGCGAGTACAAGGTTGTAAAGAATACGCTGCTGAAGTTGGCGCTGAAAGACGCCGGCATCGAGGGCCTGGACTCCGTTCTGGAGGGCACCACGGCTATCGCGATCAGCAAGGATGATTATGTAGGCAACGCCAAGGTCCTGTGCGAGTTTGCCGAGAAGAGCAAGACGTTCGAGATCAAGGCGGGCTTCGTTGACGGCAACGTCATCGACGCAGAAGGCGTGAAGAACCTGGCCAAGCTCCCGTCCAAGGAAGTGTTGGTTGCACAGGCTCTGGCCGGCTTGAATGCGCCGATTACTGGCTTTGTCACTGTGCTGAACGGCACAATCAAGGGCCTGGTTGTCGCACTGAACGCAATCGCAGAGAAACAGGCTGCGAACGCGTAATCGTTTTTACCAGTTCAGCGCCGATGGCGCACATAAAAATCAATTTTAAAATTATGGAGGTATTATCATGTCTGATAAAGTTGTTAAGCTGATTGAAGATGTTAAGGCTCTCACTGTTCTGGAGCTCTCCGAGCTCGTTAAGGCTCTCGAAGAGGAGTTCGGCGTTTCCGCTGCTGCTCCGGTTGCTGTTGCTGCTGCTCCGGCTGCAGGCGCTGCTCCGGCTGCTGAAGAGAAGACCGAGTTCGACGTTGTGCTGAAGAGCGCTGGCGGCAACAAGATTGCTGTCATCAAGGTTGTCCGTGAGATCACCGGCCTGGGCCTGAAGGAAGCGAAGGAAGTTGTTGACAACGCTCCGAAGGCTGTTAAGGAAGGCGTTTCCAAGGACGATGCCGATGCAATCAGCAAGAAGCTGACCGATGCTGGCGCGGAAGTCGAAGTGAAATAAGTTTTTCTTGTAGACAAAGCCCGTGCGTGGAATTCCACGCACGGGCTTTTTACGTTTTGCAAGACTTTGTGAGAGGGATCGTAGGAACTTATACAAGAAATGAAATAACCGTTGCCTGCGTTTTCAATTATGGATTTTATAGCTGTTGAGCCATTTTGCAGTATCGGCGCTAAAATAGTCGATGATTTCACTGCGCCCGATATCCATTTTAGAAATAGTGGCCATGCCCTCTTTGCTGAGGGAAAAATTCCAGATGATGCTGTTTTCCTTAATGTGCTCCTTGTATAGAAATACCTGGTAAAATACGAAAAACGCTTTCTGCGGCTTATGAGGCCGTCAGAGAGCGTTTTTTTCATATAAGGATACAAAGAAAATTGTAGGCGTCCCATGCTTTATTGGACCCATAATCCATGCTGGCTGCACCCAAAATAAATTTTTCCACGGTGAAGCTTTGGAATGCGCACTTCGCCGCCCTGCTCCGGATAGAGTTTTACCAGGAGAACTTGGTCCCACGTCACATAGGCTAGGAAGGTCAAATAGTGTTCTTTATGCATTTCATGGGAAAATGTGATGTAGAAATCGTCTTCGACCGTTTCCACGGTGAGGCGGTGCGCATCGTCGGCTGGTTGAGGCACAAGCGGCGTCAATTTGCGCCCGCAGCAGGAAATCTCCGCTTCTCCCATCGCAGTTAGGATGTTCCCACAGGTTGGACAGGTATAAAATTTCAATCTTTTCATATTTCCTCCGTTTGTCTCGTTGGCCTCTAAATTTCCCAACAGAATTTTCTCAATATGAACCCCTAAAATTTCAGAGAGCTCATGGAGCAGGGAAACATCGGGACATCCAAGCCCGCGTTCCCATTTCGAGATGGTTTTATCGCTGATATGCATGGCGTCGGCCAATTGTTTTTGCGTATATCCTTTTTCCTGTCGCAGCTGGAAAATCAGCTTCCCGACTTTGCTACAATCCATACAGCTCGCCTCCGAATCACATCATACATCAAAAAAGCATTGCATTGCAATAAACGTTCCGTAGAGTCCAACTGGAAAAGGGCGTTGGGCGGAGTATCCCAAATTAGAGGTTTCGGGGTAAAACGGAAACCATTTAAGGTGTATTTCCATTTGACTGCCTGAAAGAGATCGCTATAATAAGGATCAGGGCATAAAAATATCCCTGTAGATTTACAGGGATATTTTTATTTCCCTAGTTCTGCGGTCGTATCCTCATCAGGGCAAAGTACGCCGAAAATAGCTGGCCACAGATTCAGGCGAATTCATCTGAATCAAATTGTTTGA
>DBFXIC010000458.1:0-14686 GCA_048455095.1 Anaeromassilibacillus sp. | reverse complement strand
GTCCAATATGGAGGGATATATGGCGGAGATCGGATTGGCGCTCAATGAATTGCAATATGTTGCCGCACATATGAAGCGATGGGCCGCAAAACGGGCGGTTCCTACGCCCTTAAGCCAGTTTCCCTCCAGTAGTTTCCAAATTGCGGAGCCCTATGGCGTCGTCCTGGTAATGTCCCCGTGGAACTATCCGTTTTTGCTCAGTATCGAACCGTTGATCGGTGCGCTGGCGGCGGGTAACACCGTAGTTCTCAAGCCGTCTGCCTATGCGCCGAATATGGCGCGGGAACTGGATGCGCTGGTGCGCACCTGCTTCCCACCAGAGTATGTGTCTGTGGTGCAGGGCGGACGGGAGGCCAACGCCGCCCTACTGGAACAGCGCTTTGACTATATTTTTTTTACCGGGAGTGTGGCGGTCGGCAAACTTGTGATGGAGCACGCGGCCCAGCATCTAACCCCGGTCACATTGGAATTGGGCGGCAAAAGCCCTTGCATCGTGGATCGTACCGCCAATCTAAAATTGGCTGCTAAGCGGATTGTTTTTGGAAAGTTCCTCAACGCAGGACAAACCTGCGTCGCGCCCGACTATCTTCTGGTCCACAGGGAGGTAAAAAACCGGTTACTGGCCTATATGCGTCAATATATCCGCTTGTTCTATGGGGAAGATCCCCTGAAAAATCCGGACTATCCAAGAATTATCAACGAAAAGCATTTTCTGCGGCTCAAGGGCCTTTTGCAAAATCAACATGTATTCGTTGGGGGCACAGACAATGGGGTGGACCGGATTGCTCCCACGCTGTTGGATGCCGTTTCGCCGGATTCCCCGGTGATGCAGGAAGAAATCTTTGGCCCCATCCTTCCCGTGTTGACGTATGCCACATTGGACGAGGCCATCCGCTTTGTCAAAGGGCGAGAGAAGCCGCTGGCGCTCTATCTTTTTACGAAGGACCGAACGACGGAACGGCGCGTCCTGCGGGAAGTTTCCTTTGGCGGCGGGTGTATTAACGATACGGTGGTGCATCTTGCGACGCCCTATCTGGGATTTGGCGGTGTGGGCAAAAGCGGTATGGGGAGTTATCATGGGAGAAAGAGCTTCGATACTTTCAGCCATTACAAGAGTATCCTGAAAAATTCCAGTTTTTTGGACTTGCCCGTGCGATATCCGCCCACATCCGAGTGGAAGGAACATATGGTGCATTGGTTCCTGCATTGAACTTGAGGATCCCTCAACAAACATTTTTCAACCACAAAGCGGCGCCTTTTTCGGCTGTTCCCAGCACGAAAGGCGCCGCTTTATTATATTGTTTTTTACTCGCGCAACTACTGTGGGGACGCTGCTTTTCCCGGCGAACGATTTTACAGCAGCCTTGTTTTATGGAAGCTCGATATCCGGCGGCCGGTACGATTCCAGCAGCTGCGCCAACGTGATTTGTTGCATTTCTGCCCGGACAGCGTCTCTGATCTGCCGGTATGGTTTTTCCAGGATCGCGCCAATCTGTACGCCGACCGGGCAGTTCGGGGAGGGGTTGGTATGCATCCCGATCAGGCACTCCAACTGCTTGGGGTCCAACGCAGCGTAGACATCCCAGACCGAAAGCGTTTCCGGCGTACAGGAAAGATGCGCGCCGCCCTTACCGCGGACGACCGAAAGGATGCCGGCTTTTTGCAAAGCGCCTAAGGTGTTTCGGATCACGACGGCATTGCAGCCCGTGCTTTTGGCGAGAAGCTCGCTGGTTACCTTCCTTTTTTCTCCATATTCCGCAATAAAGACCAGGCAATGTAGCGCGATGGAACATTTGGTACTGATGTGCAAGCGAATCCCTCCTTCCATTTGAACAGTATAACATAGCTTTCCACTGGATGTAAACATTGACATTACAACGATCCGATGGTATACTCAAATACAAGCGTTGTAATATTTGTAATTACAACAATACGATCAATTGGGAAAGAGGGAATATCGGATGCTGGAACGCATAACAGCAATGATCTTTAGCCCGACAGGGGGAACCAGACGGGCCGCACTCTGTTTAGCGGAGCATTTGGCAACACAGGTGTGTGAAGTGGACCTTTCCATGCCGGGAGAGCACCGCTTGAACGGAGAGGATGTCGTTATCGTCGCCGTACCGGTCTTTGGCGGACGGATTCCGGCCTGTGCGGCTGCACGGCTCAAGGGATGCGTCGGCAACGGTGCACGGGCAGTCACATTGGCGGTCTACGGAAACCGCGCCTATGACGACGCGCTGCTGGAACTGAACGATTGTGTAGAAGCGCAGGGATTCCGCGTTGTGGCTTCGGCGGCCCTGATTGCAGAGCACTCCATGTCCCGCACCGTTGCGGCGGGCCGTCCGGATGTGAAGGATTGCGAAGAAATGCAGGGCTATGCGAAAGCGATATTACATAAGCTGAAAAGTGGGGAGCAACTCTCTACGACGGTCCCGGGAAACCGGCCTTACAGAGACTGGAAGCCCATGCCGGCGGTGCCGCTGGTCTCTGACGCCTGTGTGTCATGCGGTTTGTGCGCAGAGAAGTGCCCGGTGCAGGCTATCCCAAAGGATGCCCCGCAGACGACGGTCCCGGCGAAGTGTATCCTTTGTATGCGGTGTGTTTCGCTCTGCCCGGAACAGGCCCGCAGGCTTCCCGATCAGGTGCAGGGGATGCTGGATCAAAAGCTCGCGCCCTTGCAGCAGGTCAGACGGGAAAATGAATGGTTTCTTTAAATCTGCTGCTAATATTGAATTTCATTGCTAAATCTCTTCCACGATTTTCCGTCCAGCCAAAGCGGCGGATGAGCTGTCAACCATATCAAGCCAACATAGGACAACTCTAATTGTATGAGGGAAAACAAGCAGTGCTGTGCCCTTCTGAGATATAGAGGATCTGTTGTACGTAAATACGGCATAGCTCATGTTGGTATGCTTTATGCAATTTTGCTGAGGTAATTCACGCAGAGCTTGCAGAGGTTCGGCGGTGTGCGAGACGAGACTTGAATTCACACATCATGAAGCAATTCGCAGAGAGCTTCAACACATAAACGTGAAGGCTGTCCGTACTCCCAAGCAGAGCAATTTCCGTGCAGGGCTGCGGCAGAGGTGCTTTAGGGAGGAACGGGATAGAGAAATCAACTGGCTGTTTCTGTAAGCAGGCGGGCCGCACGGAGAACATAAACTTTTACGATAGCAGATGAATTTGAAAGAGATGCCTCAAAACCTACATAAAAAGGGGCCGCGAGCGGAATTTCCGCCCGCGGCCCTTGCTGCTTGAAAAATTATGCGCGCACCAGATTGAGAAGAACCTCTACCATCTTGTCCATGCTCTGCACGGGGATATACTCAAAGCGTCCGTGGAAATTGTGCCCGCCGGTGGAGAGGTTGGGGCAGGGAAGCCCCATGTAGGAGAGACGCGCACCGTCCGTTCCGCCGCGAATCGGCACCACAAGGGGCTCCACACCGGCCTTGCGCATGGCGTTTTCAGCGTCCTCGATCAGGAACATGTGCGGCTCGATCTGCTGCTTCATGTTGTAGTAGGTGTCCGTCATGCGCAGTACGACCGTTCCAGAACCGTACTTGTCGTTGAGATAGTCCGCAATTTTCTGGAAGCGGGCCTTTTTTTGCTCAAACTTTTCCATGTCGTGGTCGCGGACGATGTAGTGCAGGCTGGCCTGCTCCTCGTGGCCCTGGATGCCCTCGAGATGGCTGAAGCCCTCGTAACCCTCCGTAAAGGCGGGATTTTCGAATACGGGCAGCATGGCGTGGAACTCCATTGCAATCAGGATGGCGTTTTTCATCTTGCCTTTGGCCGTGCCCGGGTGGACACTGACGCCGTTGATCGTGATCTTGGCGTCGGCTGCGTTGAAGTTTTCATATTCGATCTCGCCCAGTTTACCGCCGTCCACCGTGTAGGCATACTGCGCGCCAAAACCCTGCACGTCGAAATGGTCTGCGCCGCGCCCCGTCTCTTCGTCCGGGGTGATGCCAACCTTGATGGTTCCGTGCGGAATGTTTTCCTCAATCAGCCGCTCCAAGGTGGTGAAAATTTCTGCGATGCCCGCCTTGTCGTCCGAGCCGAGCAGCGTGGTGCCGTCCGTGACAATCAGGTCCTGGCTCTTGTAGTCCAGCAGGCTTTCGAATTCCGCGGGGCGCATGACGATGTTTTTCTCCGCGTTGAGAATAATATCGCCGCCGTCGTAAGTTTCCACAATGCGTGCTTGGATGTTCTCGCCGCTCGCCGCGGGGGAAGTGTCCATGTGGGCGATCAGGCCCAGGGTTGGGTGGTCCGTCTCGCAGTTGGCGGGCAGCGTGCCGTAGACGTAGCCGAATTTGTCCATATGCGCGTCTGCAAGGCCTAGGCCGCGCAGCTCCTCTGCGAGCGCTGCGCCCAGGAGCTTCTGGCGCTCCGTGGTCGGGCATTTGTCCTCCGGCGCGTTTTCGTCGGAGGTGGTATGATAACGCACATATTGTAAGAACCGTTCATATGCTCTCATGATGCAAATCTCCTTTTCAATAAGTTTTGAAACGCTTTTCTCCATCATACGCCAAAATACGCAAAATCTCAATGGGATTTTGCGGTGTGCTCCAATTGGTCCGACCATGCGGCGCGGAGCAACTCCACCGCGGGCGCGACGTCCTGCAGGGGGATGCCCGCAAAGCCCAGCGTGACGCTGCCCGGTTCCTTCTCTTGAATGACCCGCACGCCCTGTTCCGCCGCAAGGCGGCAAAGCTCGCGGGAGGGCGTATCGCTGTTCAGGAAAAGCGTCAGCCGCAGGGCTGTTTCCTGCAAAAAGACGCGGAACCCTTTTCCAAAGGCGCGGCGCACGGCGCGGGTAAGCTCCGCGCTTTTGGCGGCGTAGAGCTTGCGCAGGCGGCGGAGGTGGCGCTCCAATTGTCCGCTTTTGACGTAGTTGCTCAGTGCAAGCTGCTCGACCTTTGAGGCGGTCTGGTTGTAGCTTCTGGCGCGCGCCCGGTAGTCCTCCAAAAGTGCGGGCGGCAGCGCCATATACCCGATGCGGACCGACGGAAGCAGCAGCTTTGAAAAGGAACCGATATAGGCCACCTGTCCACCCTCTGCGATGCCCTGCATGGCGGGAATGGGGCGGGCGTTGTAGCGGAGCTCGCCGTTGTAGTCATCCTCGATCACCAGCGCACCGTGCCGCTTGGCCCATTGAAGCAGCGCAAACCGGCGACTCATCGGCATGGCCGTGCCGCTCTGTACGCTGTGGGATGGGCGGACTAGCACGGCGCGTACGCCGCTCGCCTCCAACGCGTCCATGCGGATGCCGTCCGCGTCGATCGGCAGGCGCAGGACCGTGAAGCCGCAGTCCGCAAAGACCCGTTCCGCCTGCGGGAATCCGCGTTCGTCCATGGCGACGGTCTTTTCCGGGAGCAGGCCGCACAGAAGGTAGAGCAGTGGCTGTGTGCCCGCCCCCACGACGATCTGCTCCGGCCCCGCCTTTACGCCGCGGACGCCGTAGCAGTAGGAGGACAGCGCTTCCCGCAGGGCGGGTTCCCCCTGCGGGTCGCCGTAGGCGGTCAGCGCCTCCTGCCGGTTGAGCACGTCGCGGATATGGCGGCGCCAGATTTTGATGTCGATGCAACCGCTGTCCACGGAGTCGCTTCCAAAATTATAGCGGACAGCGACTGTGGCCTCCGGGCGGGAGATGACCGGAACAGCAGCCGCCATATTCGGCCGCTCCGGCCGGATGGCGCCCGCCTCCACAAAGAAACCGCTCTGTGGGCGGGCGCGCACATACCCCTCCACACAGAGCTGCTGGTATGCCGTTTCCACCGTGGTGCGGCTCAGGCGTAGGTCCTCGGAGAGCTTGCGAATGGACGGCAGCTTTTCCCCCTTGGGGAGATGGCCGCGCTCAATGGAATCCCGCAGCGATTCATAGAGCTGCTGGTACAACGGTATCCCTTCGGACGGATTCAACATCAGATAATCGTATGTCATGGTGTTTCCTCTTTCAACTGTACTGGTCAATTTTTTATAAACTGTGTATTTTAGTATGAACACTTTTGCGCTATGATTATATCACAATCAACTGCGGATGCAAGGTTTTTGCCCGTTCCTGTGAAGGCGGAACGCGGCAAAACGAATTTGCAGGAAGTTTGGCGCATGTTTTCCGAAAATTTCGGAGAAATTTTATATCCAAAGAATCTGGAGGGGAAAACTATGAAATGGAATGTCAATCAAAGAAACACCAGCGTCAATCTGGCGCTCACTGGGCTGATGGCGGCGTTGGTCCTGGTGGCGACGATGTTCTTTAAGGTGCAGATTCCCGTGGGGACGGATAAAACCATGATCGGCTTTGCGAATGTGTTCTGCATTTTGGCTGGTTTGCTACTGGGACCGGTCTACGGCGGCCTGGCTGCGGGTATCGGCTCGTGCATCTTTGACCTGATCGGCGGCTGGGCGGACAGCGCCCCGACGACGCTCCTGTTCAAATTCCTGATGGCGTTTGTCTGCGGCCTCATCGCATGGGGCGGCGACCGTACAGCGAAGAAACTCTCCCGCGTGATCGTGGGCGCGGTGAGCGGCTCGCTGGTTTACTGCGTGCTGTATCTGGGCTATTCGTTCCTCAAGCTGCTTCTGGTGGGTTCCGCGCCGGAAGCCGCAGCGATCGCCATGGTGACGAAGCTCGCGGCCACTCTGACCAATGCGGTTGTAGCGGACGTGATCGCGGTGCCGTTCTTCTTTGCCATCCGCAAGGCACTGGAACGGGCGCATCTCCCGGTGGGCGGCGCGCGAGGGGCATAAACAGAAAAATGCAACAGCCGGTTGGATGATGTATCATCCAACCGGCTGTTTTTGCTGTTACAGGGTGAAATCAAAAATGCCTGATGGGAGCGAGCGTTCGCAGGCGTTACGCCAGCACGCCTAGCCTTTTCAGAATGGCCACGCAATCGCGCATCCCTTTTCGATAGACATACTTTTCTTCCTGGCCGGAGGCGGCCAATAGGGTGCTGAAGCAATCCTCTGCAAACTGTTTTTCCTCCGCTGCGAACATGGTGTTACAGTCCCCATACATGCGATCGCGTTTTTCTGATAAAAGCTTGTATTCCTCTGTGGATTGGAAGTCTTCAACCGCGCGGTTCAAAAGTTCATCCAGAATAAAATCGAAAATCTGCTGTTCTGTCATGTGAAAATTCCTTTCTGTGTGTATTCCAACAACGCTTGAAAGGAATCGCGGCGCATGATATACTATTTACGCGGCAATTGCTTCGGCAGTTGTTGGTGGGGGAGAAGCGGCTTGATCTTTGACGGGAGAAGGCCGCTTCTTTTCATTTTTCTTGGGTCAAAAGCAAATTCAATCCTTTGCGCAATGCTTCCGCCCTTGTTAAGCCGTTCCTTTGACAATAGGCGAGTAGTGCTTCGTTGCTTTTAGGGTCAATGCGCACTTTGATGTCAACTGTTTTTGGGTTTTCTGCTTTTGGCCTACCTGTTTTTGGACTCAGGGATGATCACCTCACTTTTTGAGTTCCATAATTATATCACTTTATGAGTTGCTAAAAGTCAAGCAAATTGTGATTTAACGGAAGTGAAAAATATTAACATTCCGACAGCACATTGAAGGAAATCGCGACGCATGATATACTATTTACGTAGCAATGCTTCGGCGATTGTTGGTGGGGGAGAAGTGGCTTCATCTTTGATGGGAGGAGACCGCTTCTTTTCATTTTTTAAGATCGTCTTTTAATCTTCGAATCCCCCTGCGCATGGCTTCTGTTCTAGGAACATTCTCTTGTGCACAGTACTGTCGCAAAATTTCATCGCATTCTTGGTCGAGCCGTACATGCGCTGAAATTCCCTTGGGATTGTCAGTTGGACGCCCCATTTTCTTTTTCTCGGGCAAATATGCTCACCTCACTTTCGTGGCCCAATATAATCAGAATAGTTATGTGGTTCAAAAGTCAAATGATTTGTAATTTAATGGAAGTGAAAAATGTTAACGTTCCAACAACGCATTGAAGAAAATTGCGGCGCATGCTATACTATTTACGCGGCAATTGCTTCGGCAGTTGTTGGTTGTGGGGAAGCGGCTTTATCTTTGACGAGTGAGGGCCGCTTCTTTTCATTTTTTGAGGTTCTTTTCTACCAAATAGATTCCCCTTCGAACGACTTCTGAACGAGTAACGCCTAATTGTTTTACACATTCGTCCAATACCTTTTTGGTTTCGGGTGTTACTCGCAGATAAATGCGTTCGGACAAAGGATTCTCAGATGGTGGACGCCCCATTTTTCTATCCGACATTTTTTCACCTCACTTTTTGTCGGCTCAATATCATCTCAGTATGAAGCCGACAAAAAGTCAAACAAATTGGGATATTTTGGCAGTGATAAATATTGACGCTCTAACCATGCCAAAAATGAATGGAAAAGGCTGTCCAACATTATAATCTAAAAGAGTCAACTGATCAGATACCGCCTGGTATCGGTGAAAATATTTTACTCAATTGAGGCTTTTTACAGCATATTCTGCAAACAGATTTTTTCTTAAAATTTGCGCAATTGACAGAAAATCCGTAAAATCCCTTGTGGAATTGTCTGTGGGGATGCTATAATAATCTTTATGATTTTCAACCGTGAAAACAGGGGATGTTATCCCCGGGAATGGAGATTCACAGGATGAAGGATACGCAAAAAAAGCCGAAGCGACTTCACAGCGACATTGTGCGGGACAGCATCAACACGTTCGGCACAAATGCGATCGGTTCGCTGCTTTCCATCATCTCGGCGTTCTTTGTGCTGGGCGTTCTGGACCCGGGCGTCAAGGGGCAGTATAACCAGGTGCAGCTGGTCGGCAACGGCCTGTTTACCCTGTTTGGTTTCAGTATCAACGCCGCGATGATTTATTTTGTCTCCCGCTTTAAGATTCGGAACACCAAAAAGGCGATCGGCACGCTCACCACCGCGATGGCGGTTTTGATCCTGGCGGCGGGCGCGGCGGCCGTCCTGTTTATGAAACAGATCTTTTTCCCCGGCAGTACGGCGTTTTACTGCTGGGCTGCTGTCGTGTACGGCCTGTTTTCGTTCCTGCTGAACGTCTGCCTGGCGATTCTGCGCGGCGAAAACAAATTTAAAATGTTTAACACGATCAACCTTCTGCAAAAGATTTTGCTGACTGCCTTCATGTTCGCCATGCTGGTCTGGCCCAGCGCCATGCTTCTGGTCACCTCCATGATCGGCGTGCAGATTGTCATGATGGCTTTGGCGCTGCACGGCATCAAGCGCTGGAACGGCAAGGAGCCGGACCCCGCGCCGGAAGACGATTTCCCGGTGCAGACAAGTGCCATGTTCCGTTACAGCCTCAAGTCGCACGTCTCGAACGTGATGACGTATATCAATTCCTATTTGGGTTCCTACGTCGTCAACGCGGTGTATTCCCTTTCCACCTTCGGTATCTACAACGCGGCGGTCACCATGATGCAGCAGGTGTGGCTGCTGCCCGACGCGGTGAGCCAGGTCATCATGAGCCGCATTGCCGCCATGCATGAAAAGGACGACAAAGTCCGCCTGACCCTGATGTCCTGCAAGGTGGTCACCTATATTACCATTGTGTGCGCGGTCGGCCTGGTGCTGGTGGCGCAGGTGTTCGTTCCGATCGTGTTTCCAAAATATGTGGAGGCCATCGCGCCGCTGCGGTATCTTATCATCGGCTCGATTTTCATCTGCTATGCAAAGGTGCTGGCGAATTCCATCGCGGCGTACGGAAAGCCGGAATTGAACATCATCCCGACCGTTGTCGGCATTGTGGCCAACCTGAGCCTGTCGTTTGTGTTGATCCCCCTGATGGGCGTGAACGGTGTCGCATTGGCGACCTCCGCTTCCCTCACGGCGCAGGGCTTCACCTCTATGGTGATCTTCTGCCTGTTTACGCATACGCCGTTTTACCGCCTACTGGTTCCCAATGGTGAGGAAATCCGCTCTGTCAAACAGATTTTTAAAAGATAATGGTTCCGCCGCCCCGCTTGGAATAGGAGCCCGGATTGCGGCGTGTTTGTTTCGCTGTGACCGTGAGAAAGCTGCTTTTTTGACGGGAAGCGAAAAAACGATTCTATCAAATACAAGGAGAGAGCATTGATGAAGAAAATTCTTTCCCTGATGCTTGCGCTGCTTATGGCGCTTTCCTGCACATCCTTGGCCTTTGCCGCAGAGGACGAGGAAGAAGAGGTTTCGCCGGAGATGAAGGCGCTCGGAGAATATATCATGAACCATCAGGCGGAGGCGTTTAAGCTGGCCGTCGAAGGCTTCAAATGCCAGTCCGAAAAGGTGGAAGCGGAGATCCTGACGGACGGCACGGTGAACATCACGGAGTACTGGACGTATTCCTGCCGGAACTTTGAGAAGATGACCAAGTTCGAACGCACTCTTTTGAAGTCTGACGACTACCAGATCTCCAACATCCGCGTGATGATGGGTGCGGACGAGATGGAGCGTTTTGACAGCTATGCGGAGATCGAGGAGGCAACCAGGCGCGAGGAAGAGGAAAAGCAGATCGAGCTCCCGTATCCGCAGAGAAAATACACGCTGGACGAGACGGATACCGGCTATGACATCAACGCGTATCTCATGAACTGGAACGCCACCACCACCATCAAGGTGCTCTACACTGTCACGGGGCCGGTCAAGTTTCACAATGATATTATGGAGTTCAACTGGCAGCTGATCGGGGACAATATCCCGTATGAGGCGGGCCTGCTCACCGGCTATGTGATCCTTCCGTATGGCGCGGAACGCAAGGAGGTCAAAGCCTGGACGCACGACCAGGAGGACTATGCACTGGTGATCGAAAGCGGCGAACTGGTGGGACTGACGGTGAACGACGTTCCCGCGCGCCATCCGGTGGATATCCGCGTGACCGCGCCGCTCTATTTGTTCCCGGATGCGGCGGACGCATACAAGACCGGGGAGGACGCCTATATGCAGATTTTGCAGGAGGAAAATGATCCGGATCAGGATCCGGCCTACACGGCCCGGGAGGAACGCAAGGACCGGATGGTCCGCACAGCGGTTCCAATCGTCCTGGTCGGCGGCGCGGCGCTGATTCTGATCGTCTCCCGTATCAGAAGAAGGAAGAAGGCGTAAGGGGGGGCACATGTCATGCAGACGTTAAAACCCGCAAAGGCACAGATGCTGAAACGCGCCCTGCGCGCGGCATTTCCAAAGACAATCCCCGTGATGGTGGGGTATCTGTTTTTGGGCGCGGCGTTTGGCATCCTTTTGGAAAGCAAGGGATACGGATTCGGATGGGCGGCGCTGATGAGCCTGTGCGTCTATGCGGGCTCCATGCAGTTTGTAGCGGTGGATCTGCTCGCCACCGGCGCGGGCTTTTTGCAGGTGGCGCTGATGACGCTGATGGTTAATATCCGCCATGTGTTTTATGGCCTTTCCATGTTGGGAAAGTTTCAAAATTTGGGCGCAAAAAAGCCCTACATGATCTTCTCGTTGACTGATGAGACGTTTTCCCTGCTCTGCACGGCGGAACCGCCGCAGGATGTGGACCGCAACTGGTTCTTTTTCTTTATTTCTTTCCTGGATCAGCTCTATTGGGTGGCGGGTTCCGTGGTAGGCGGTCTGTTGGGCTCTTCGTTTTCTTTTAATACACAGGGGATCGACTTTGCCATGACGGCGCTCTTTGTGGTGATCTTTGTCAACCAATGGCGCGAGACAAAGAACCATCTTCCGGCTTTGGTTGGGCTTGCCTGTTCGGTGATCTGTCTGGTGGTATTCAAGCCGGCGAATTTTATCCTGCCCGCCATGATCGGCATGGTGGCGCTGCTTACGGTCTTTAGGAAACGGCTGGACCGGCCGGAGGAGGGGGAAGCGGCATGAATGGTGCAATCCGTGCATTGCTGGTCATCGCGCTGGTCGCGTTGGTTACATTCTTTACCCGGCTTCTTCCGTTTGTCCTCTTTCCGGAGGGCAAGGAGATGCCGGGCTATGTGCGTTATCTGGGCAAGGTGCTGCCCTTTGCGATCATCGCCATGCTGGTGGTGTACTGCCTGAAGGGGACAAACCTGTTGGCGTGGCCATACGGACTTCCGGAGCTGATCGCGGTGGCGGCCGTAGTGGCGCTGCATGTGTGGAAAAAGAACACGCTGCTGAGCATCGGCGCAGGGACTGTACTGTATATGGTGCTGGTGCAATTTGTCTTTGTTACATAAAATCCATGCGTCCGGAACCTGCGTGGACAATCAAAAGCCGAAAAAGAAACTGACATATTTTTGATGTGTTAAGGCCCTCCGATGTGGATGGGAAACATGGTTTCGTTTTGCGGTACGTTAGAAAATAAAAAATGGGTTCTTTGGATGGCGGAAAAAGAATTTGAGTTTGTGGGGGAAAAAGGGATGATGGCCACTGAAAAGCTGTCCGTGCGCATGCTGGGGGACTTCTCCATCCGGCGGGGCGACCGGGAGGTGGTAAAAAAGGGAAACCGTTCCAAGAAGATTTGGCAGCTCATCGGTATTCTGCTGACGAACCGGGGAAAAAAGCTGCCGCAGGAAGAATTGATCCGTCTTTTGTGGCGGGAGGGAGACGAGTGCATCGATCCGGCCAATTCGCTGAAGAATTTGGTCTACCGGGCTCGGATGCTTCTGGATGATCTGGCGCAGGAAGGGGAAACCTTTGACGAGGAAATGGAGATGATCCGTTTTTCGAATGGCGCCTATCTGTGGAACGAGGAATTTCCCTGTGAGATCGATACGGAGATCATGCAGCTGTTGGCAAAGCGCGGCGCGGATGAAGAACAGACAGTAGAGAGCCGCATTGCCTGCTATACACGTGCATTGCAGCTGTATAGCGGGGACTTTTTATTGAATCTCGGCGAAGACGAATGGATTTTTGCCAAGCGCGCACAGTATCAAAGCTTATATGTGGGCTGTGTGTTAAAACTGTGCCGGCTGCTGAATCAATCGGAGCAGTATGACCATGTCATTGCTGTTTGTGAACACGCTTTGCAGTTTTGCCCTTTTCAGGAGGACATTCACCATGCTCTTCTAAAAGCGTACCTGCGTACGGGTCAATACGCACAGGCGTTGGCGCATTACGAGCATCTATCGGACTCCTTCAACCGTGAGTTGGGAATGGGCCTTTCCAGCTCGGTCAGACATCTCCATCATGAGATTATTCAAGGACTTAATATGGTTGAAAACGATTTAAACCGTATTAGGAATGATATTTTTGCGGAGGAAGGGCTGGATTCTAGTCCGTTTTTCTGTGAGTATTCGGTCTTTCGGGAGCTTTGCCGGGTGCAGATGCGTTCTCAGGAGCGGTGCAACCAAAGCGCGGTCCTTTTGCTTCTCACAGTGTCCGACAAAAATGGGGATGTTCCGCCTTTGGAAAAATTGCAGAACGTCATGACTCTGCTCAAGGAGTCAATCTTTGAAACGCTTCGTCGGAACGACATTGTCGCGCGGTACAGCCCGTCCCAGTTTATTCTGGGCTTGCTGATGGCGGAGGAAGAAAATGGCCAGTTGGTGGCGGACCGCATTCGCGCGGCCTTTGAGGCGAAATGCCGCCGTAAGGGGGAAATTTGTTTAAAAGACCAGATGGTCAGCCTGCGCGAATAGGAACCGCGTTTGAAGGCAGCGTTTCCGGCGAAAGGAGGATGCTATGAACAGCCGTTTGCGCAAAGGGATTTTTATCGCGTCGCTATGCATCTTTGTGGGATCGCTGGCTTTCATCGGATATGAAGTGCTCTATCAACCCATGCAAAACCGCAGCGAGGTGGAGTCTGTACAGAAAATTTACCACGCGGTGGAGTCAAAGGAACCGGCGGCCTCCTCTTCTGAAGCGCCGGAGGAAACCGTACAGAGAAAGCGCGACGCATTCGCCCAACTGAAGCAAGGGAATTCTGATACCATCGGTTGGATTCAGATCCCCAATACCGTCGTGGATTACCCCGTGATGCAGTCCTCAAAGGACCGGCCAGAATATTACCTGCGCCGTGGATATGACCAGAAATACACCAAATACGGCTGTATTTTTCTGGATGCGCGCTGTGATCCACCGGGAGAGGCAAAGAATTTGACCCTTTATGGGCACAATATGACGGATGGGCAGATGTTTGCGGCAATTCTGCAATACACGGATTTGGATTTTTATAAGAGTGCGCCGGTGATCGATTTCGACTTGGAGGGCGTCGAGGGAAAATGGAAGGTTTTCTCCGTGTTTAAGACCAACACGCTGCCTGAGCAGGGAGAAGTCTTTGCATATACGCAGCCGGATTTCGACACCGACGAGGCGTTTACGGCTTTTATTGACCAAGTGAAAAGCCGCTCCCTTTTAAGTATCCCGGTGGACGTCGATGCGGACGATCAGCTGCTCACCCTGTCCACTTGCTCCTATGAATTTGAGGAATTCCGCACCGTGGTGGTTGCCCGGCGGGTGCGCGAGGGAGAGGAAACCACAGTGGATCTGAATCGGGCTGGATATAATCCGTCGCCCGTTTACCCGGACTGCTGGATGAAAAAATTTGGGAAATAAAAAAATTAAGAGGAAAAGTTTCCAGCTTTTCCTCTTGACTTTCCTGTAACAAATTTGGGGAATATGAAGGGTCGTTTTGGTTTTTATATCTTGAAGATGGAAGGGACCTGCCTGTGACCATAACCCCCAGGCCTGTATCTGACAAAGATGATGCGCGCGGGCCCTTCGCACTGTAGCAACTCCGCTGACGGCCCAATCTGTTTGA
>DBFXIC010000457.1:0-5833 GCA_048455095.1 Anaeromassilibacillus sp. | reverse complement strand
GATCCACTGACGGATGACAAGAGCTTGAAGATCGGATACGGCCTGTTGTTTGAGCCAACCTGTTTGCATCGTCGAATCACCATCCCGCTCCACAACACGTCCCATAAGAAGGTCGTAAACAGCCGGGTCAAAGTCCTTCCCTGCATTCCAGTCGTCCACGAGCTTTTCAAGCGTGGCGCGTGTCTGCTCCGGGTCGGCAGCATACGCTTCATGGAGTACGCTTTCGCCCGCGCATTCGTCAATCATGGCGCTGAGTTCGTCAACTGTCATAACATCTCTCCTTTTCTCATGGTTCTGTAAAGAGCGAATTCGTTCCGATCCGGTTACACATGCGGGGCCGCGGCCCAGGAGGGCCGGCGTGGCCGGTCGTAACGGCAGCCCCGCACCAAAAGCCCTGCCCGGAGAACCATCCAAGCGGGGCTAAAGAAGAAGTATGGAGCTGAAAGGATTTAAGGCTCCACACGTACAGGATACCACGGCCCGGCGGCCGTTTCAACTCTGTTTTTTAGGAGCGTGATAGGATTGACCATTCAACAGTGGCGCAGCCTGCGCCGCAACCGGAGATGCAGGTACTGCGCATATGTCCATACCGTTTATGGCCGGGACGGGAGCATCTGCTTCTGCCGGGCAAAAGAAAAGCTTGTATATGAGGGTCTGCCCCGCTGGTTCTGTCCGATATACACAGTGGAGGAGGATATCTGATGACGAAAGAAGATTGGAAGAAAGCGAAAGAGCAGCTGGAGCGGCCCTGGCCATACGGTCGCGCACATCTGGAAGCTGATGGTTACGATGTGATACTGGAGATGCAGTCCGTGAACGATATGTTCCATAAAGGCATCCTCGTGTACGTAAACGGACACTTTAAAGGCAGCTGGCTTGTACAGGACTGCGAAGAGCGGCGGCGCTTCATGCCGCAGCGGCAACGGCCATGCATGAGCCCGAAACAGATCGCACAGTACAACAAGCTGCCGAAGCGTACACAGAAAGAGCTGAAGCACCTGCGGGAGCAGACATACACGGAGTATTCCACGCACTGGATGAGCTGGGGCCCGCTGGCGAAGCACTTTGAAGCCAACAACAAGGATATCCGATTGAAGGAGGATGCATGATGGAACAAATAGACATGACGAAATATCTGCCTTGCACCGCCCGTCTGGTGGGCGGCACACTGTACATACTGGACGGCGAGGGACGCGTGCAGCGTCGCCTGGACCCGCTGCAAACGGCCATCGAGTGGTTTCAGATGAGCAACGACGCCTTCTATGCGCGGTACGGTGTGAACTGGATCCCGAAGGAGCCGTACTATTCGCAGGCACGCCGGATGGTGCATTCGGGAGATGGCCGCCATGCGTGAAGTTATCCGGGGCTATGCCCCGGCCGTAATGCAGCCGCGTAGTTGTGCGCGCCGGTCCCAAGCTCGGAAAATGCAGAGGGCGGAAAATTGAGAAAGGATGTGGATACATATGGCAAGGAAAAAACTGCACCGGGAGCCTGTGCTGAAGGACTGGGCGGAAGTGAACGACGCGCTGCGCAGCATCCACGAGTACGAGCACGCGCTGACGGAGATGGGCGTGGATATGTCGCGGCGCATCGACGCCGTGAAAGCTGAATACACCAAAAGCGCGGAGCCGCTGCAGAAGCGTGTCAAACAGCTGGAAACGGACGTTCAGGAGTATGTGGAGGCGCACCGGGAAGATATGGCCGGGAAAAGCCGCCAGCTGACGTTTGGGCGTGTAGGCTTCCGGCAGTCCACGCGGCTGATTTTGGCGAATGCGAAGGTGCCGCAGGCCATCGCCACGCTGCTGGCCATGGGGCGCAGGGAGCTCGTGAAGACGGAACAGAAACTGGACCGGGACGCTCTCAAACAGCAGCCGGAGGAAGTTCTGGAGGCTGTGGGCGCGTATCTGAAAACCACGGATGAATTTTTCTACGACACGGGCGACGCCGTGCCGGAGGAGTAACAAGGAAGGAGGAGCAGCTATGGGTGCTCGGAGACAAGAAAAAGACGGGATAAAATATATCTATGCGCTGGGCCGCGAGTTGGGTTTGTCCGATTCAGCGCTGGGCCATGACGATGATCTGCATATTCTGGTGGAAGGCGTCACCGGCTGCTCCTCCATCAAAGAACTGTCGGCGGCGGAGCAGGACGCCGTCATTCATGAGCTGCTCCGCCGCAAGGCTGCGGCTGCGCCGGAGACGCTGCACAGGAGCAAAAAGCCGCGTCATTACAATGAAATACCGGGCCGCATGACGGCAAAACAACAAAAATACGCCTGGTTTCTCATGAGTGAACTTGAAAAATATGACCCAGCCCCTGATGGTATATCGCTGCGCTACCGTCTGAGCGGCCTCATCGTAAAACAGTTCCACATGACCAGCTTCCCGGAAGACCCTTTCCGGTTTCTGACCTGTGCCCAGGGTGCTGCCTTGATCAACGGCATCAAGCGGATGGCCGAGGCTGCCGAGCTGAAATACCTGCACAGCGACCGATATCGCCGGGATGTTGAGGCGGTGCAGCATGAATGTTGAGCTGCTGGAACTGCTGGAGCTGGACGACTTGCAAGGTGAGGTACGTGAGCTGGCGGAGTGTATTGGAATGGAAGCTTTCCGGCGGCTGCTGGAACGTTATGGCGGTACCGGAAAAATGTATATCCCACAGCCGGATAAGGTAGTGATCCCTGTGCGTGATGTGCTGATTCGCCGGGAGTACAACGGATACAACACCTATGAGCTGGCGCGCAAGTGGAATCTGAGCGACGCATATGTACGGCAAATCGTCAAGGATAAAGCGGCAGAGATCCGCCGGGCACCACCGGATGGGCAGCTGGCATTTGACGACTTCCCGCAGAAAATTGGGAGAAATAGTTCACCTGAACAGTCTATAAAAGATAAGGTATGATGAACTCACAACGAGGGCATCGTGCCTTATCTTTTTGTATTTCGGAGGAAATCACAATGACGTTCGACGCCGGAACCTGGTGGCTTCTGACAGTCATCGTAACAACGGTGGTAGGGCTGGTGGGCTTTTTGTTTGGCCGCTCGGTGTTTCGGCAACTGGATGAAAACCGGGCAGATATCAAAGAAGTGCGCGAGAACTATACCCCGCGCACCGACCACCAGAAGGACCTGGAAGCGGTGCGGCGCGAAATGAAGGAAATGCGCACGGAAATGCGGACGGAGATCCGGCAGATGAGCGACGATGTGAAAGACATCAAGGAAAATTGCATCCGGCGCGAGGAATTTGTTTCGCACCAGCTGAAGCTGGAGAACAAGCTGGATCGTCTGATGGAGTTCATGATGAAGCAGGGAGGCAACTGAGATGGACGAAAATGAACTGCGCCGAAAGATGCAGGCCGGAGAGCTTGCGGCCAATAACGGAACTGTGACGCGCACACTGGCCATCGCGGGCTGCGATTTCAAATTTTTAAAGCTGAAGAGCCTGCTGCTGGCGCTGGCGGGCGGCATGGACCGGATGGCGCTGTGCAGCAGCATCAACTACCTGGCGGACAGCGGATACCTGCAGGTGCGATGCATCGAGGACAAGGCTCCGTCCAGCGTTTCGGACGCAGAGCTGGAGGAACTGGAGGTCAAGCTGACGCCGCGCGGCATCCAGCTGCAGCGCTGCGTGAAGAAAGACCCGCTGGTGGATATGTAGGAGGGCTTGAGGATGCGCGGAAAAAACAGGAGCCGCAGCACCATATCACAGCTGCCGCCCGAGGTCCGCGACGTCGTGGATGAGATGGTGAAAGCGACGAACACCTGCACGCTCGCGGATATTCAGAAGTATCTGGCGAGCCTGGACGTCACGCTGAGCCTGCAGGCGATCAGCACCTACAGCAGAAAGCTGCTGGCCTCGCTGGAGGATATCCGTGTGACAAACGAGCGGATGAACGCCATGGTGCGGGAAGCGGCGAAGTATCCGGAGCTGGATTTTTCCGAGGTGATCAACCGGGTGGCGGGGCAGAAGATCCTGGACGCCATCCTGTCGAAGCCGGACGAAGAGTGGAACGATATCGCGCTGGATAAGCTGCTGCGGGAGATGAATGCGCAGACAAAGGCCGTGGCGTACGCCCGCAGGCTGGATATTCAGAGCAAGGATGACACGCAGGCCGCCGTGGGCGAGCTGAAGGCGGAGTTCTTCTCGGCCCTTGGTACGGAACATCCGGAGCTGTACCGCCAGCTCGTGGCGGCGCTGGAGCGCCGGCAGAAAGGGGCGCAGCACTGATGAAATGGTACGTGCTGCAAGTCCTGACCGGCAGCGAACGGGACGTATGCACGGCGCTGCGGCGCAAGGGTGTGTGTGCCCGTGCCCCGGCCCAGCGGATGGATATCCGGCGGCGGGGACAGTGGCAGACTGAGGAACAGCTGCTGCTGCCGGGATATGTGTTTGTTGGCGCGGACTACAGCGCGGCGCTGTTCCATCTCGTTTCCCCCGTCTCCGGCGTCATCCGGTGGCTGGGTCTGGAGCGCGGAGAGCCGCAGGCGCTGGACACACGGGAGGCACTGCGGTGGCGGCTGGACAGTGACGAGACGCTGGAGCCCAGCCGGGTGCTGTTTCACGCAGACGGCACGTGGCACGTTCTGGACGGCCCTCTGGCGGCGTTTACAGGCTGCCCGGTGCGGATGGAGCGGCGGCAGCGCCGGGCGTATGTGACGGCGGAGCTGGGCGGCGTGGCCCGGCGGGTGCGGTTCGGCGTCATCCCTGTGGACGGTGATGCGCAGTGAAGCGGAAGGACCCGCGGCGCGAACTGGCACGGAAGCTCTCCGGCGCAAAGCTGAAGGAGCCGCCGGAGCTGTGCAAACGATGCGTATGGGCCATGCATGAAAGCGGCTGTCCCGTTTGCCCGTTCCCCCGCTGTGTGCGGCGCAGCACACCGGGAAATGTGGAAAAGTTGAAACCGGTGTAAAAACTTGTTGAAAGCCTGTTTTAAGCAGGATTTTAAAAGCCTTTAACACGACAAGAAAACCAGGCATGAAACAGGGTCGATTCGTCCCCTGCGGATTGCCCGGCGGGCATAGCAGCGAAAAAACCAGGCTGAAAAGGCTGGATGGCGAAGCGCGCCCGGTGAAAAACGGACGCTGCATCCCAGCACAATGGCATATATGCTTTTAAGCCCGGAATAAATGCTTTTAAGAGCTTTTAAAAGAGCAAGGATATATCCAAGCCATATATAAACATAAAACGGCGTACAGGCCCTTTGCGGGGCCTGTTTTTTCGTGCCGGAAAGGAGCAGCGCATGAAAAGGACCCCTCAAAGCAGCATAACCGCCCTTTTAGAGGGCGTTGAGCAGGCAAAACTGAAAAAGGAATTTAACATTTTAAAAGATTTAAAAACGCTGCACGCACAGTATACCAAGGTGAATAAGCGGGACTACCTCGCGCTGCTGGATAAGCTGCTGGAAAAATATAGTGCGGACGAAGCGGCGGTGATCCACGCGGCACTGCTGAAAAAATGCCAGGCCGGCGATATGGACGCGATCCGGCTGTGGACGGAGCTGCAGAAAGAGGGCGGCAGCGGCGCGGCGGAGGTGAACATCATTGACAGCATATAGCCGCCCAGCGGTGACGGTCGATTTGAAGAACGTGATCGGGCCTGGGTTCTATGGATCACACCGGGCGGTCCGGGAACAGCGGGCGCACACACTGGTGGAGGAAGGCGGGCGCGGCAGCCTCAAAAGCTCATTTTGCAGCGTTGAGATCGTGCTGTGGCTTCTGAAGTGGCCGCAAAGTCACGCGCTGGTGATGCGGCAGATGGGAAACACGCTGGAGGACAGCGTGTACTCGCAGATGCTGTGGGCCGTCGCAAAGCTGGGGCTGTCGGAGCATTTTCTGG
>DBFXIC010000456.1:0-9469 GCA_048455095.1 Anaeromassilibacillus sp. | reverse complement strand
GAAGCCCTGACCAGCTCCGCCACGGTAGCGGCGGATTCGGGGCCGGCGTCGCGCAGCTGCTGGAGCAGGCCCTGGTCAAGCCCGCGCTCCGCAAGCGTGACCAGATTTTCGGACCATTGCTGCAGGGCTTCCTGATTGTGCCGCAGGTTGGCGATCATCTGGGAAACGCTGACCTCACTCTTCGTCTCGATCTTGTCGAACATGTTGGTGGCAGCGTCCGTGTACGACTGGAGCGCGTTGGAGCGCCGCTCCATCTCTTCCTCCTGGGCTGCGGCCACGGCCTCGGCATTGTCGATGATGCTCTGAGCGGCAGCCGTATCGGTCTGGGCGATCTGTGCCTCCACCTCGGACTTACGGGCTGCAATATTCTCTTCCTGAAGGATGTATGCCTCGCGGGTAGCATTGAGCTGTTCCATGAGCTCGTTGTACTCGCTCTGCTTGAGCGCCTTATCCGCAAGCTGAGCATCCAGCTCCGCCTGTTTTTCATCCAGTTCCTGCAGATTCTGTTTGAGGGTAGCCTCTTCCTGGTACAGCTCATTTTGACGGGTAATGAGCGCATTGCTTTCGTCTAACGCCATCTTGGCGTCAATGTACTCGTTCATCTGGTCTGTGTTGAGGTTGAGATAGTCGCCCTCTTCACTGTAGGAAAGGTTCAGTCCGTCATATTCCGCATTGAGCTGCTCTACATAGGACTTCAGCAGGGCCTTGTCGGCTGCGGATTTGTTTTCTTTTTTCGACAGCTCCGTGATCTGTGCAGCCAGTTTTTTGGATGCATCCGCTTCAGCCTTGAGGGACTTCACATTGTCCTGGTGGCTTTTGGCGCTGGAATCGGTAGACTGCTGCAGATTTTCCTGTGCGCTGGCCAGCTCCTCCACAGCTTCCGACTGCTGTTTGAACGCCTCGGTGTCCCTGGTCAGCCATTTGATGAGGGCGGCGACGCCTGTGACGAGCAGGGCCGCGGCGGCGATCACGAGTCCCACAGGGCCCAGCAGCGCCTTGATGGCCACGCTCAGCGCCGTAGTTGCGGCTGTGAGCAGGGTAGATGCAACCGTGGAGAGGGATAGCCCGGCGGACATGCCGCCGAGCGCAAAGGTCTTCGCGGTGATGATGCCGGTGCTGGCCATCTCCGCCACGATCTGTTCTTCGGTAGCACCCTTGCCCAGCTTTGCCATAGCAGCCGCCCTGGCTTCCGCCAGCGCTTTCTTATCCAGCGTAGGCACGAGCAGTTTGTTTGCTGCATCTGCTGCAATCGCCGCAGCTGCAGCAAGTTCCTGCTGGCGGGTAAACGCCTGCATGACTTTGTTGCTCCCGTAGGCCAACATGAGGCCGGCCACGGAGATGGAAAGAATGTCCACATTCTCAATGACAGGCGGAAGCACCGCTGCAATCATCTTCAAGGCTTTTTCAAACAGGCTGCCGAAGGTTTTGATGGCGTCGCGCATCGTGGGCCTGTTCAGCGCCTCCTGTGTATCATCAATAGACAGGATAATGGCCTGGACGCCGCGCGTAATCGCAGCGCCCATATTGTCAAACGTAGCGCCCCAGCTTGCGCCGGCCTCTTTGGCCGCGCCGGACAGGGACGGGAACCGGGATGTACCAGTGGTCATGGCCAGGTTCATCGTGTTGATGAAGTCCATAGCCGAGAGCTCGCCGTCGCTCATGATTTGTGTGACGTCCGAAGCGGTGACGCCGATGGCGTCCGCATACATCTCAATGGCCGGGATGCCGGCGTTCAGCAGCATCTCCATGTGCTCCATGGTGACGTTGCCTTTCGTCTGCATCTTACTGAGCGCATCTGTTACGGAGCCAAAGGCAGCGTTGGAGCCGTCGCCGTAGAATGCCACGGCGTCGCCCCAGGCCCGCACGGTCTCGGTCGATTTGGATATCTCCATACCGCGCGACGTAAAATTTTGAACGGCCCGCGCCGCATAGTCGAGACCGTAGGCCGTGCCGGACACAATCTCCGTGGTCTCCGCCAGCGCCTCATTCGTGGCGGAAACGTCGCCGGTCATAGTCGTCATAACGCGGGAGAACTGCTCCATGGTGTCGATACGGCCCATGGCCTTGTCCACCGAATTGGCGACCATCTGGAACCCTTTTTCCAGGAGTTTGAATATCCCCAGGCCGGATACAAGGTTGTTGATTTTGTTTGCCCCGGTCTGGAAGCCGTTGGCGTCCAGTTCGGTATCGAAAACCAGTGTGCCGTCGTATGCCATCCGTCAGTTCACTTCCTTCCTGCGTGCCTCTTCCATTTCGCGGTGTATTTGTTCAGAGCGCCGCCGCATCCGTTCCTTCATATCCTGCTCCATCGCCCTGGGGTTGCGCTTTTTTGCTGCGATCAGGGGTTCGAGCTTCCAATGGTCTTTTTGCTTCTGCACGGCTTTTTTCATTGCACGGTCCTTGATCTCCGAAATATCCACCGTTCGGTAATATATAATCTTGCCCATGGGCGTTGTGTCCGGCAGTGAAAACAGCAGGGCGCGGAACTCCCACCAGTGCAGGAAATCGACCGTGGCAAGGTCGATGTTGTACGTCGTGCGGAACGCCGAATAGATCAGCGCCGCATCCTTATCGAAATCATAGGCCCGCGGCGCATGCACCGTGGCCTCGCGCCTGCGTTTTTCCGCCTCCGTCTCATCGGCTCCGCCGCAGTAGAACCAGAACAGCTTTTGAACAGCGTCGTCAAAATCCGGCGGGATCTTCTCGAACAGGAGCTGAAACCCGGCGTAGACCTTGGCTGCGTCCGGCAGCTTTTCATCTGCCAGCGCCCGCTCGAACTGGATCATATTCCGAAAATCCGGATAGATGGGATACCCGCCGATCTCCTCCGGCAGGCCGCCGTCCAGCAGGATATTCATTTCTTTCCGTCCGCCTTTCTGCGTGTGGCGCGGTTCGGCATATATTTCTTGATCTGCAGGCCGACGGCATTGCCTTGCTGCACAGCCGCTTCTCCGATCTCATCACACAGCGACATCACACTGGAAAGACTGGTCTTGGGGCCGAGCAGCTTGTTGCAGGCGCCGTCCCCGAATATTCCGTCGATCCAGTCTGTGAGCAGCCTGACATATGCCGTCATCCAGTCCGTGTATGCTCTGAGCCCGTGCGGGTATGTCATATCCGCAGGCATGGGCGGCGCAGACGCTGTTTTTTGCGTCATCTCTTCACTACACCGGAGATACCGTTCCAGGTCCTCCGGGCAGGAAATGTCAAAATCAAACTCATGGCCCCGCAACTTCATCATCTGCAGTTTTCCTCACTTTCTTTTTCACCGTCCGGGGCTCCGGCATATCCGCACCGGCGTTTTCTTCCATGCTCAGCGCGGCAGCAGCGCCCCCGCTGAACATTTCAGCAGGGGCGCTGTAGCCGGAGCCCCTTGTCAAGGGGATTTGCTGTAGGTATATTCAGCAGGCGTGCCTTTGGCGGTCAGCGTGGCCTTGATTCCCGCGTTGCTGCCGGCGGCGCCGGACGGGTCTTCGTCGATGACGATGGAGATGAGGCCCTGTTCGCCCTTGCCGGTCAGCATGCAGAAATACACATATGGCTTGATCACGGTTTTCCCGGTGCCATACTTGATTTTGTGCGCCAGCAGTGCATCCTGGAACGCATCGCCCGCGTACCGGTCACCTGTGAGATTGATAGTGCGGGTGGTCCCGGTCTTGACGTTCTGCGGTCCGCTGCGGATGTATGTGACGTCGTTGGTCACGGCGCTCAGCGCGCCGGAATGCTCCGTGATGCCTTCCTGAGCGACCAGATAGTCGTCCGGGCCGGTCTCCGAGCCCTCAAGGCCGATGGCGAGTACATAGTCGTCTGCCGACACAGGCCCTTCATACTCGGGTGCAGGCGTGATGCCTGCCATGAGTTCCGAAAGTTTCATAGATTTAGTGCTCTCCCTTCTGGTAATATGTGAGGCGGCACTGGATCTGGTAGTGTGCCTCGGTTGCAGTTGCATTGTACAGGTACCCTGTGGATATGGCTTCGAGCTTCTGCGCCATGCGGCTGCCCGGCAGCTGCGGCAGGGCGCGGCGTTTTGTCTGCACGCGCATCCAGTCCTCCAGACGCTCGAAAAAACCGCTGTTCGAAATATTTGTCAGGACGTCCTCGCCGTAAAGATTGCTGCTGGCCAGCACGAACACGAACTGGCGCACGGCGCTGCCGCCGTGGTACTGTCGGACCAGGCTGTCCACAGGGGACGGGCTGATCATGTAGGTCAGCGGCCTGCGTGTGAGATAGTCCACATTCAGCCTCCGCCCCTCCAGCAGCGGGCACTGGTCCAGGTATTCCTGCAGCGCCCCAATGATGGTCTCATTCATTGTATTTCGCACCTGCTTTCTCAGCCGCGCCTTTGAGGATGTAGGTCCGGTGGTCGGCTTTCATGCGCTCGAACCAGTACGCACCACGGCGCGGGTCGTATTTGCGTGTGATATCTGTACGGTAATACTGCCAGGCGGCATAGGGCGCGATCTGCTTGATCTTACCCGAGCCGATAACAGTACCGAGCGTGGCGCTCTTAATGAGCATGGAAGTCTGGAGCGGAGTATATGAGGACATGAGGCGGAGGACCTCGGAGTCGATAAAGGCCTGTGTGCGGAGAAAACTCTGGGTGTGCCGGGCCCCGAACGCCGGGTCCCATTGCAGCCGGGCAGTGACGGCGCCGCTCCCGTTTTTGATCTGCGTAACACTTCCGCGCGGCGTGGTGATGGTCAGCAGAGCCATGTTATTCGCCCTCGATCCGCCAGTGCTGCATCTGCAGGCTGCCGCGCCGGTTGTCCCGGACGCGCAGGACCTTAAAGCTGTCCGGGAACATTTTCAGCACATCCGCAGAACTCGTGACTGCGGCGGACACAAGGCCTGGGGCGATCATGTCGCCTACATCCACGGCAATGGAGTCCCGGGTAAAGATGCGCACGGTCAGCGTATCGCTGGCGGTCTCTCCGGCCGTACCGGGCTGAGCGCCTTTTTTCGAGTACCAGCTCACACCCGGAAACTGCGTACAGCTCCAGACGTCCCGCCGCGCAGCTTCGTCCCACTCTTGGTGGAACAGGGTGCAGTCTGCGTTTTTAACGCCGTTCACGGCTGCACCCCCGTATACAGGAGATTGACGGGCCGGCACAGGTATTTGCGGCAGATGTGCAGCCGGGCGGCGTCCGCCGCGTCCTGCAGGCTTCCGTTCTCTGTGCTGCCGCGATAGGTCACGCTGTACCCGTCCACGCTCTCGCCGGCTACAGCCCCGCCTTTAGTGGCGAGGACGGCCTCATCCTGCTGCAGCATGGTATCTGCCAGCTCGCAGCAGCACAGCGCCAGCGCGTCCCGCATGGACTCCGGCGCGGCTGCGGCACGGCCCTGTGTGGCCCGATCGATCTCCAGGCTTGCCCGGGAGTTCCAGCGCTCGAACTCCTGGGCGGTCATACTGCCATGCCACGTCCGGTTGTAGAAATCCCAGTTCGCATAGACCATACCGGCCGCCTCCCTCCGTTATTCCTCGCCCGGCGCCGGTGCGTCGGCGTGTTCTTTGGCGATATGGTCTGCCAGGCCCTTTTCCGTTTTGTACTCCCTGCCGCAGTGCGGGCAAGTATATACTGCCGCAGCGGGCGCCACGGCCGCAGGGGCCGGGGCTGCGTATGTTTTACCGATCAATTTGCCCATGATGTTCTCCTTTCTCAGACGCCGGCGGCCTTATGATGGCAGAACACACCGGCGAGCTTATTTGCGTAGATGTCCGCGATGCCGACGTTGCGATACCCGTACTTCCAGGCGTCCGCAGTCTGGTTCTGCTCTGGGGAAACGATCTTCGGAGCCACATGCTTCTGGAACTGGATGAGCGCCGGAGTATGGAGGATCATGAAGTTGATCTCCGCGCCAGTCACAGCCTTGACATAGTCGCCGGCGGCGGGTTTGTATGCAGGATCGGCAACGGGCGTGACATCGGCTGCCTTGATCTGTGCGCCGGACACACTGCCGGAATCCAGGATGACCTCCAGCGCACCAGTATCGCCCTGCGCGCACTTGACGTAGTGCTTGCCGTACTTCCGGAAGCCGCCGGCCTTTTCGCCGTCTTTACCGCTCAGCTGCTCGATGGCGGTGTAGAATCGGCGCTGGGGCACAGGCTTGACGGACGCAAAGCTCTCCAGAACTTCTCTGGATTTGTAGCTGTCCATGTCTTTGATGGCGCGCAGCAGCGTGGAGGTGATGCGCAGATGGCGCTGGTCGGACGGCACTTCATTTTCGTCCATCTCGGTCACGGCGGCGCTGATGGCCGCGATCACGTCCGCGCCGCTTGCCAGCGTACCCTCCGCGGAGCCGATGCCGGGCTTGCCCGCATAGCAGGCGAAACGGAAGGCGTCCAGCTCCGGCACGACCTTTGTGCGGATGAACTCCGCGGCCAGGCGGCCGAAGGCGAGGCCCGCGGTCTCGGCGTTGTCCATGGTGTCCACGGTGAACATACGGCCGCGGTCGAAATTGCACTGCACGGTCCGGTTCTCCATCTTGACGTCGCCGTCCACGTATCCGCCTCCGCGGGCGTAATCGGCCAGGCCGTCCATTTCCAGCATGGGGACGATGAGTTCGTTGGCGTTGGCGCCCTGGCGCGCGAGCTCCGGCGCGCCGTCCAGGTCGGACGTACAGGACGCCAGCTTGTACACTTCGTCCAGCATAGGGACGTAGGATTTTGCGAGTTCAATCAGATTTGCCATTGTTTTTTCCTCTCTTTCTCAACGTTATTTCTTCTCTGCGGGCAGGCCCATGGCCGCGCGCATGGCAGCGTCGTCCGCCGCAACGGAAGCGGAGCCTGTGCCGCCGGCATAGGGAGGAGGCGGCGGCGTCTGGTCCTCGAATGCGTAGGCGCTGTTCTTCAGCAGATCGTCAAACAGGGCCTTGCCGTCTGCGTCCCGGTTCTGGCTCTTGCGCAAAGCGTCCATACGCTCCGTGCCCGCCAGCGTGCGGATCACCGCGCCGTCACGGCCGTGGTTCTGTGCCACCAGGCCGTCAAACCAGGTATCGAATTTGTACGCATCCAACTGCGCAGCGGCGTCTTTTTCCGCCTGCTCGGCCTTGGCCTTGTATTCCGCTGCCTCCTTGCGTACGGCCTCGATATCCTTGTCTTCGGCCTGCAGGCCCTCGATGGTCTTGTTGGCCTCCGCCAGCTGGGCCTTCGCGTTCTTCAGCTCCGTGGACTTGGCCTCGAAATCAGCCTTCGCCGTGAAGCGTTTGCCGATCTCTGCGGCGACGGTCTTGTCGATGTCCTCAGTGTAGGCGTCCCCGAGGAGGGTTTTCAGCCAGTCAAACGTCATTTTTGTCTGCTCCTTTCGGATGATGGATGGATGTTCGGTCAGCCGCTGTCCTTTTTATCCGGCCAGTCCCGGTACTGCGGCGCCCGTTTTGTTGTCCGCCGGGCCGGCGGTATATGCATTTAAAAATGCCCTTAAAACACCGGTTACTGGTGCTTTAAAGGGCATTGTAAAAGGGACCCACGAGTGGGTCCCTTTATACCTTATTTAATAGAAGCTATTTCTTCAGCCGCTCGATGTTGGCTTTCACGTATTTGTAGTTGATATCACCGGAGGCTACCAATTCAAACTCTGGACACTCGTGATATTCCTCGTATCGGATCGAGCCGGGGATTCCTTTTGGATATCTTTTGCAGACATCTTTTTCCCATTGCCACGATTTGCAGCCATTGCACATAGGGACGGAAGCAACCCCCCAACAGTCAGGATATGCCATAGAAGGGCTGATATCTTCTTCGCGGATCACGGTTTCATCACCTCAGCCTTAATATATACCCTATCACTGGATGTGTCAACAGAAAGGATCCTGTACTTCAGTCCGCGCGCGAACAGGACCTCATCCTGCAGTTTGTACTGCGGGTGAGCAAGGTCCCGTATGTACAAAGCGCCCTGATATCCGGCGGGCACATGCAGCTCGATCACCGTATCGCGGCCCGGCAGTCCGAGCTGACGGAAGCTGGTCGAAGAAAATATGGAGTTCGTGATTATCCTGCCTTTGTATTTCCCAACGCTGTCCCGCGTCAGATGTGTCCCGTCTTCCAGCTCTAAAAAGCTCAGCGACGTCTCACGGTACAGCGTGACGCGGTCCGGAATGACACCTTTATTTAAGGCGCTGTCCAGTATGGAGATTTTCTCCTGTGTTGCGGCATTGATTCGTCCGTGCCGGATCGCGTTGTTGATCGCCGTTGCGTCAAACCCCGTATACTGCGTAAGCCGCGCCCGCTCCGCCTCGGTAAGAGCAGAAAGCTGCACGCGCATCGTATCTTTGGCCCGAAGCGCAGACGTGCCCATTCCCAGCTTTCTGGCCGCCCACGCGGCCTTGCTGGCCTCGCTGCGCCCGAAGATCGCCACCATGGTCCGCCAGTTCTCCGGCTCCTGCCCGGTCTCACGGCAAAAACGCTCATATTCCCGCCGCTGGTTCTGCAGCCGGATCTGGCGTTCCTTCAGCAGCTGGTCATCGCCCTCGGCTGCGAGGATGTCGTATTTTGTCTGGCTGATCAGGCTCTCCAGCTGGCGCTTGCGGTCCCTGGCCTCGCTCAGCGTGTAGTGCTGCCCATTGTACCAGACGCCCTTTTCATTGTCATCCAGATACTTCTGCAGCTGCTCATCGCTGTATGCACGCGGGCTGACGCCCAGCCGGACAGGATACACAAGATGACGGCAGTTCCACCAGCCGAACTTTCGGGCCAGGCTGTTGTTGATCCGGTCGTATTCCTCTTCCGAATATTGGCGGCCCTGGTAAGGCGCGTGGTCGGGAGCCGGGGCAGGATGCGCGCTGATCTCCCAGCCGTCCGCACCGATGGCGTCGTAGTTCATCTGATTCACAGCGTTGAACATTTCGCCCATGCGGTTCGTGATGTAGCTGCGCACCGCATATTCAAGACGGTAGCTCCGCCCATCCTTGCCGGGAATGACGCGCAGGCCCCTTTCCAGAAGCTTTTTGGTAGCTTCCCGGACTGCAGTCTGAAAGTCATATGTGCCCGTGGCGGTCTGCATCCACGCAAAATCCATGATTTTGCCATAGGCTTCTTTCACCGTGTACAGCTTGCCGTCCGGCCCAGGCGCCCACAGCCCCTCATAGTCCGCGGCAGCTGCTTTTTTCGACACCGTGCCGTAGGCTTCCACCAGCTGGCGCAGCTCCGCATTTTCCTCGAACAGGACCGTTTCGTCCTTCAGCTCCTCGAACAGCATATCGATGGCGGCGTCCGAAATTTTCAGCTGCTCCGCAATTGCCGCCTTGATGGCCTTTGCAGCACCGTACGCAAGGGAGGGATGTATGTTCGGGATGAGGCCGGGACGATCACAGCCATCCGGTATTTCACGGGTAAGGCCGACGGCCTGCGCCTGCAGCTGGAGGAATGCGAAAAGCAGTTACCCGCGCAGCCGGATGCGGCCCGCGAGGAGGAGCATGCCGCCTGGTGCGAGCGGCTGGAGAAAGCCATCGCACGCCAGGAGGCAGAGCGTAC
>DBFXIC010000455.1:0-5260 GCA_048455095.1 Anaeromassilibacillus sp. | reverse complement strand
GTCTTGCTCTCCGCGTCGGGGGGCTTCGCCAAGTATTCCAGCTATCTGATCGGAGACATCCTGACCGTGCAGCCTTCGGAAATCGGGCTGTTGGCCGTCGTTTTGGCTGCGGTGGTGATCGTATGGGTGCTGTTTTTTAATCGCTTTTTGCTCACGAGCGTCAATACGGATCTGGCGGCCAGCAAAAATATCCATGTCCGCCTGATGGAAAAGCTCTTTGTCGTGATTGTGGCTGTGATCGTCACCATCACGATCAAATGGGTGGGCATCCTTATCATCAATTCTTTACTGGTTTTACCCGCCGCGTCGGCGCGCAACCTGGCAAAGAGCATGCGGTCCTACCATTTCTGGGCCATCGGCATCTCGGCGTTTTCCGGCGTGAGCGGCCTAATCCTCTCGTACTACATGGGCACCGCGGCGGGCGGAACCATTGTCTTGATTGCCGCGGCGATCTTCTTCGTGACCTTTGCCATGGGGCACGCCGGTGGGAAAAGCCGGGTGCGGTAAATCCAACGGATTGAACCGGTTCTGTGAAAAGCGGGAAAGCGAAGGAGTCCTGAAACTGTAGCAGATCGGCGCGTAAAAACACAGCGCTCTCACCGGCAGGAAAGCTGGCGAGAGCGCTGTGTTTTTATTTAGATTTTTTGCAGGGCTCGAAGAACGTTCACTTTTAACCTGTTTTTCGGGATAATCAGCCTTATTTGATTCCATAGAATCCGGCCTGTAGATAGGACAGCCAGAAGAGCTCGACGGTCTGGAAGCCGCAGCGGCGCATCGTCTCCAAGTGTTCTGAAACTGGAATCGGAAAATATGCCGCTCCGTAGCGGGCGATGTGGGCGCGGCTTTCCTCTGGGGATTTCCCCTGCCGGATTTGGTACGATTGCCAGCGCTTCAGCGCAAGGGCTTTCCCCGTTTCGCTGCATGGGGCCGTATTTTCAAAAGTGATGAAGACGCCGCCGGATTTTAAGGCCTTATAGCAATTCCGCAGGGCGACAGCCCGTTCTTCCCGCTGGAGATAATGGTTGACCTGAATGGCGGTGATCACATCAAAGCGTTCCATTTCGTGCAGCGCCTGCACGGGGATGTTCCAGAAGTCCAGCTGTACTGGACGGCTGAACAGCCGCTCGGCGGCTTTGGCGAGCATCTCTGCGGACAGGTCGCAGAGCGTCATGCGCTCTACGTCGCAGGAGTCCAGTGCGTGTGCGGCGGCTTCCCCCGTCCCGCAGCCGACGTCTAACCAATGGATGTGGGATTTTCCGAACGCGCAGACCAGATCCATCGCCTGCGCATAGAGGTCGTCGCAATAAGGGAGCGTCCGGCGGATATCCCGGTCGTATGTTTGGGCGCTGAAAGCGGATGTATTGTCCTTCATAGAATCCCCCCGCAGATTATAAATTGTTCCCCATCATAGCACATTCCCGGAGGATTTCCAAGCGCTGCCTCGGGCGGGCTGCACAGACATCGATTCCTCCAGGCTGCCAAAGGTTTTTTTGGAGAAGAGCGCAACCACAGCGGAAAAGAGCACGGCTGCAAAGATGATCCACTGCGGCTGCCGGGACAACGCGTCGAACAGCACGCCGTAGATTGCCTGCCCGACGGGCTGGGAACACATGGCGAGCGCCATGACATAGGCGACTACTTTACCGATCAGATGGGTGGGGGTCTCCTTTTGCAGAAAAGCCAGCATCATGACGCTGAACAGCGTGCCCAGAGCCATAAAGACAAAACTGCATGCGGTGATGACCACATAGCTCACCATAGCGGGCGCATCGGCCAGAAGGACAAGCCCGATCGGCAATAGACAGAGCGCTGCCAAAAAGAGAACCCGGTGCATGCTTTTCAGGGAGAGACGGGCGGACAGCACACCAGTCAAAATGCCGCCAAGCAGTGCCCCCGCTGCTAGGAGGCCCTCCGTCAGGCTGTAAAGCGGGCTGGACAGCTGCAGTGTAATCTTGATCATGGAGGGAACACCCACAGAGATCAGGGAACTCAACGCCAGGTTGAATAGGGAAATAAAGACGAGCACTTTCAGGATGATGGGCTTGCCGCGCGTCATAAACCGGAGACTTTCCTTTAAATCGTCTGCCGCCGTGGCGAGTACGCCGCCGCTGGAGGCGCGCTTTTGGAACGGAATGTGGATGAAGATTTCCATCACAGCAGAGATGAAAAAGCTCAACGCACTGGCCCAGATTACAGGCGCAAGGCCCCACGCGCTGTACAGCATGCCGCCGAGAATCGGGCCGAGCAAGCTGGAGAGCGCCTGCACCTGGTTGATGATCGCGTTGGCTTTGAGCAGGTTATCCGGGCTGGATAAAGCGGGAATGCTGGCCTGTACCGCGGGCTGATAAAACGCCTGGATCACCGACAGGCAGACCAACATGACCGCAACCAGTGCCGCGGCGCTTCCAGAAACGCGCATCAGCCCGAAGAGCATCACGAGGGCCGCGGTACTGAAATCCAGCACCACCATGATGTTGCGGCGGTTGACGCGGTCGGCGGCCATTCCGGCGATGGGGGAGAACAAAATCATCGGGATCATGGAGATGGCGAGCACCGTGCCGAACAGCGCGGAGGAGCCCGTCTGATCCAAGAGATAGAGCGGCAGCGCAAAGCGCAGGATGGCGTTGCCGAACAGGGAGATGATCTGGCCGACCACCACCAGGGAAAAATCTCGGTTCATCAGCTTTTGGTACATGGTGTACACCCACTTTCTTATTTCTCGTGATAATTTCTCTTAGATACCGGACGAAGGTATGAAAAGAAGGGAAGAGAAAGCCATTCCATTCAGAATGGCCTAATCTTCCGCGGAAGCCCGCTTCGACCGACTGGACGGGAGGACTTCACAGTAACGATTAAACATCAGAGCATCACTTTAAGGGCTGCCAATGCACAAGGCATAAATTGCTTTGTGCCGGAAGGGGAAAACGTTGAACGGAAAATCGGAAAGATTTCTCACCGGGCTTATATGCACACGGTTTTGGCATGCACATACTTCGCCATCCGGCATCTACAGACTCCAAACAGATGGAGAGCGGGCCCACTTGGGAGCTGTTCCGGTGGAACAAAGCGCCATATGGCCTATTCGGGGAGGACGTTGGTGCAGAAATCAAGGGCAGCCATGCGGACCTCATCATCCACTACGGGAAGCCCCACCCCATTCAGCACGGTGGCCAAAAAATCGACCTTCTGCATGAACTCCGACCGGGGAACCGGAAATGTAGCCGGATTGATCCAAACGTTGACCAGAATCATGATGGCCTCCGCCGCCTGACGGGGATGTACGATGGAGAGGGATCCATCGGCGTTCCCCTCCACAATGAGCGACTCGATCTGGGGCGCCAACAGGATGCATTCCTGTACGGTCTGCGCCAAAAACTTCGGGTTTTTCAAGAGGGAAGGGAATAGGTGGTACATATCCTGCTGTTTTTTGTTCAACAGGGAGAAGAGCAGCGTCTGGCGGATTTTTTGCAGGCCGTTCAGCTCCTGCATCTCCTTTACACGGTCGAATGGATTGCTTTCCATCGAGATGCGGTTTGTCACCGCGTCCACGATATCCTCCTTGGACTTGAAATGGTGGTAGACCGCGCCTTTGCTCAGGTCGCCCAATTCATCCACGATGTCCTGGATGGTGGTCTGTTCATACCCTTTTTCCCAAAATAACTTGAGCGCCGCGTCGAGGATGCGTTTCTCTGTGATTTCGGGATATTTGTTCCTTGCCATGGATAGCCTCTTTTCATACATTCGTTTGGTATGTAAATAGAATAGCGGATATTTATGGGGATGTCAATAGGGAAATGACCTGTCCGCCAAAAAATGTGGAAACGCCCGGGGGCCTCCTACAGAAGGGCTTCCCCGGGCGTTTCCGTTTGGCAATGGGTATTATGGAATCGCTTATTTGCGCTTGTACTTGGACATATCAATGGCCACGGCCACGGCGATGATGATACCTTTGATGATCTGCTGCCACATCGGGCTGATGCCGATGAACTGCAGGCCGTACTGGATAACGGTGAAGATCAGCACACCGCTGACGATGCCGCCCACAGTACCGATACCGCCGTTCAGAGAGACGCCGCCGACCACGCACGATGCGATGGCGTCCGTTTCATAACCGTTGCCGTAGTTGTTGGTTGCGCCGGCGGTTCTAGCAGCTTCCAAAACGCCGCCAACGCCGTACATGAACGAGGCAAGGATAAAGATCATCATGATGGTTTTGAATACGTTGATACCGGAGACGATCGCAGCCTCGCGGTTGCCGCCGATGGCGTATACATCCTTGCCGAAGGTCGTCTTATTCAAAACAAACCAGATGGCGATCGTGAAGAAAATCGCGATCGGAATCAGGATGGAGAACTTGCCGCCAATTTTGGTCTGGCCGATTGCCGCGAAGTCCGGACGCACGCCGCCGATCGGCTGAGAGTTGTTCGGCGGCATATCGAAATACAGGGAACATGCGCCGTAGATCATTACCTGCGTCGCCAGAGTGGCGATGAAGGGGTGCATGTCGTATTTCGCAACCAGGAAGCCGTTGAGTGCGCCGAAGATCATGCAAGCGAGGATTGCCGCAATGATCGGCAGGAAGACCGGTACCTGCGGCAGGTTCGGATAGAACCGGTTTGCATATGTAGCGGTTTGCAGCATGGAGGTGGAAATAACAGCCGCCAGGCCGACCATGCGGCCGGCCGACAGGTCGGTACCCGCAATCAACAGGGCGAAGCAGATGCCCAACGCGATAATCAAGCGCGTGGAGGACTGCGTCAGGATGTCCAACAGCACCTGAATCTGCATGAATCGGGGCTCGATGAAGCAAATCGCAACGACCAGGACCAGCAGCGCCAGCATGATCGCGTTGTTTGTCAAAAAGCGTTTGGCGCTCCTTGAGGAGAACGATACCTCCGGATGGAGGCGGTCGCCACGGACAATTTGTGTTACACCGTAGATGATGGCGATTGCGCCAATGCCCACAATGAACCAGGGAAGGTCAAAGGTCTTTTTCGAATCCAGGGCAAAGAGCAGGATGATGCCAAGCACAGCTAAAGCCGCGCCGATGCCGATAAAGATCGATGCATATTGTTTGCGTGGGATATTTTTTGCTTTTTCCATGATACTGTTCCTCTCCTTACATAAACTTCGTAGCCAAACGCATAACCTGGACGGAGTCCGCCTCTTCACGATCCAGGAAGCCCGTCACACGGCCTTCGCACATGACCATTACGCGGTCCGCCATGCCCAACAGTTCGGGCATTTCCGAAGAGATCAT
>DBFXIC010000454.1:0-2824 GCA_048455095.1 Anaeromassilibacillus sp. | reverse complement strand
GCTTGACGACTTCTGCCACATGATCTGCGCACAGGCCAAAGTCCTTGAGCAAATCCACCGCAGGGCCGGAATAACCAAAGCAGTCGTTCACGCCGATTTTAGTCACCGGGACAGGATTCTCACGAAGGGCTTCACACACCGCGTCGCCCAGGCCACCGATGATGCTGTGCTCCTCAGCGGTTACCAAACGGCCGGTCTCTGCTGCGGCTTTCTTCAAGATATCTGCATCGATCGGCTTGATCGTATGAATATTGATGACACGTGCGTCAATCCCCTCTTTGGCCAGCTGTTCCGCCGCCTTCAGGGACTCGCCCACCATCAGGCCAGTTGCCACAATTGTGATATCCTTGCCGTCACGAAGCGTGATACCCTTGCCGAGTTCGAACTGATAGTCGTCATTGTTGTTGACTGTCTCGATTGCAAGGCGGCCCAAGCGGATATAGACCGGACCCTCATATGCCGCAACGGCTTTAACCGCTGCTTTCATCTCATAATAATCGGCAGGATTGACCACCGTCATGCCCGGAATGGTACGCATCAAAGCGATGTCCTCGCAGCACTGGTGGGTCGCGCCGTCCTCACCCACGGAAATACCCGCGTGCGAACCGCCGATTTTTACATTCAGGTGCGGATAACCGATAGAGTTGCGCACCTGCTCATATGCGCGCCCGGTTGCAAACATCGCAAAGGAGCTTGCGAAGGGGAGCATCCCTGCAGCGGCAAGGCCTGCGGCCACACCCATCATATTTGCTTCTGCAATACCGCAGTCAAAGAAGCGCTCCGGGTGGGCCTTCTTGAAGATACCGGATTTTGTAGCGGCAGCCAAGTCCGCATCCAGCACCACCAGGTTCGGGTATTTCTCCATGAGCTCGACTAATGCCTCGCCATAACCATCTCTTGTGGCCTTCTTGATCACTTCCGCCATTTATTCCACCTCCAATGCCGCAAGCGCCTGCTTCAGGTCCTGCATTGCAACTTCATACTGTTCTTTATTGGGGGCGGTGCCGTGCCAGCCCACCTGGTTCTCCATAAAGGAGACGCCTTTGCCCTTCACCGTTTTGGTGATGATGACACAGGGCTTACCCTTGACCTCTTTGGCATGGGCGAATGCAGACTCGATTGCGTCAAAATCGTGGCCATCAATTACGACAGCATCGAAACCGAACGCGCGGAACTTTTCATCGATCGGATACGGGCTGCATACTTCTTCCAGCTTCCCGTCGATCTGCAAATCATTGTTGTCTACAATCAGGCAGAGGTTGTCCAAATGGTTATGAGCGGCAAACATCGCCGCCTCCCAGACCTGTCCCTCTTCGATTTCACCGTCGCCCAGCATGGAATAAACGCGGTAGCCTTTTCCGTTGATCTTAGCGGCGAGTGCCATACCGCACGCTGCGGAAACGCCCTGCCCCAAGGAACCAGTGCTCATATCAATGCCGGGAGTGTCCAGCATGTTGGGGTGTCCCTGCAGCATCGCGCCGATGTGACGCAGCTTCTGCAGTTCTTCCATCGGGAAATACCCCTTGAGCGCCAGCGTTGCGTACAGCGCCGGGCAGCAATGTCCCTTGGAAAGCACAAAACGGTCCCGATTTTCGTCTGCCGGATGATCGGGATCCACGTGCATCTCCTTAAAGTAGAGATAAGTGAGCACGTCCGCCGCGGAGAGAGAGCCGCCCGGATGACCGGACTTTGCGTGATAAACCCCCTCAATCGCGCCCATTCTGATCTTGCAGGCCGCAATTTGCAGGTCTTTCTTTTCTGCTGTATTCATAATGTCCTCCCTTGAAAAGATATGAGTAACAACCGCAGCTATTATAGCGCATTGCCGCGAAAATTGCAATTTTCGCGGGCATTTTTTTATCTGTTTACGCGCTTTTGCGCCAAGCGCCGATTGCCCGCGTGCCGTTTGGGAAAATTTTGTTGGAAACGCCCGTAAAATGAAGAATATTAACTGACGGCGAATTGACTGTTATACAGGTTTGCATAGAATCCGCCCTTTGCCAAAAGCGCCTCATGCGTCCCCTGTTCTACAATCTGTCCCTGGTTCATCACCAAAATGAGATCCGCCCCCTTGATGGTGGACAGCCGGTGCGCCACAATAAAGCTGGTCCGCCCGCGCATCATGACCTCGAACGCTTCCTGAATTTTCAACTCTGTGCGGGTGTCGATACTGCTTGTCGCCTCATCCAGAATTAGCATCGGCGGATCGACCAGCATGACGCGCGCAATGCAGAGCAGCTGCCGCTGCCCCTGGGAGAGGTTTCCGCCATCTTCAGAGATCACCGTATCGTAGCCCTGCGGCAACCGCATAATAAAAGAGTGCGCATGCGCTTTTTTCGCGGCAGCTATAACCTCTTCCATTGCGGCGTCCTCCCTGCCGTAAGCGATGTTATCCCGCACTGTACCGGAGAACAGCCAGCTTTCTTGCAGGACCATTCCATACTGGCCCCGCAGGCTGCTGCGCGTGACGTCTTTGATGGGATGGCCGTCCACCAAAATAGTACCACGGTCCGCATCGTAAAAGCGCATCAGCAGGTTGATAATCGTCGTCTTGCCGCAGCCTGTTGGGCCGACAATGGCAATGCGGCTGCCGCTGCGTGCCTGAATGTTCATATTTTCAATTAATTTGCGATTGGGATCATAGGAAAAATAGAGGTGATCCACCTGTACATCTCCTTTACACGCCTTTAGCACGGTGGCATTCGGCGCATCCGGAGGCTCAGGCGTTTCATCCAAAACCGCAAAGAGCCGTTCAGCAGAGGCAAAAGCCGTTTGAATCTGCGTCAGAACGCCTGTCACTTCGTTAAACGGCTTTGTATACTGG
>DBFXIC010000453.1:0-7772 GCA_048455095.1 Anaeromassilibacillus sp. | reverse complement strand
CAGCGTCAGGCGCAACTCCGGCCGCATGATCTTGAGCGGGACGCCCGGGAAACCGGCGCCCGTACCCACATCAATCAGTGTATCGCCCTTTTCCAGATATGGTAAAAGCAAAATACTGTCGAGGAAATGCTTGACCGCCACTGCCTTAGGTTCCGTGATCGCCGTCAGGTTCATCTTTTCGTTCCACTCGACCAGCAACTCCATATATGTTTGAAACTGTTCCGCCTGTCTTTCGGTCACCTCCACCTGATAGGACAAGGCGCACTCCCGCAGATAGGCACGAATGTCTTCGTTCATGCTTTCCCCTCCTTTGCCAACCAGATCAGCAGCACGGAGATGTCCGCCGGGCTGACGCCACTGATGCGCGACGCCTGGCCGATGTTGGCAGGCTTCACCTTTTGCAATTTCTCCTGCGCTTCGGTCCGCAGTCCGACGATCTCCCGATAATCCACGCCGCGCGGCAGTTTTTTGCCCTCCAACCGGCGCATCTCCGCGATGTCCGCCTTTTGGCGCTCGATATATCCCTCGTATTTGATCTCAATCTCCACATTTTCAAACACCGCCGCGGGCAGCACGGGACGCGCGATGTCCACTGCGGTCAGGGCCTCATAGCTGAGTTCCGGACGGCGAAGCAGATCGGCCAGTTTCACGCCCGTGGAAACCGGCGTTGTTCCACGTGAAACAAGGATATCGTTCAACACCTCGGACGGCGGAAGCACCGTTTTCCGCGCGCGCGCCATCTCCCGTTTTTTCTGTTCCTCTTTTTCACAGAAGCGATTCCAGCGGTTGTCGCCAATCAACCCCAATTTGCGGCCAAGCGGCGTCAACCGTTCGTCCGCGTTGTCCTGCCGCAATACCAGCCGGTATTCGGAGCGGGAAGTCATCATGCGGTAGGGGTCTGTGACGCCCTTGGTGATCAGGTCGTCGATCAGCGTACCGATATAGGAACCGGCCCGGTCGAGGACCAGGGGTTCCTTTCCCTGCACCTTTAAAGCGGCGTTGATACCCGCAACCAGCCCCTGCGCGGCGGCCTCCTCATAGCCCGAGCTGCCGTTGAACTGTCCCGCGCCGTATAAACCCGGGAAGTCCATGAATTCCAACGTGGCTTCCATTTGGAGCGGGTCCACGCAGTCGTACTCGATCGCATATGCACAGCGCATAATCTCCACATGCTCCAATCCCGGGATCGACCGGTAGAAGGCGAGCTGTACATCCTCGGGCAAAGAGGAACTCATACCTTGCAAATACATCTCCTCCGTGTCCAGCCCACACGGCTCGATGAAGAGCTGGTGCCGTTTTTTATCTGCAAAACGCACGATTTTATCCTCGATGCTGGGGCAATAGCGTGGGCCCACGCCCTCGATCTTCCCCCCATAGAGCGGAGAACGGTGGATGTTTTCCAGGATGATACGCTTTGTCTCGTCGTTTGTCCAGGAGACGTGGCAGACCGCCTGATTTTTTCCTGGATGCAAGGTGTCATAGGAGAACGGCACGACGGGTTCGTCCCCCTCCTGCACTTCCAACCCGGTGAAATCGATGCTGGAACGCAGCACGCGCGCGGGCGTTCCAGTCTTAAAGCGGCGCAGGCGCAGGCCGAGTTTTTTCAGCGCGTCTCCCAAAAACGCCGCCGGGAACATCCCGTCGGGCCCGCTCTCATAGGCTACATCACCCACAAAAATCTTTCCGCCGAGGAATGTCCCCGTGGCAATGATCACCGTTTTGACCCGATACTGCGCGCCCATGCGGGTGGTCAAAAGCCATTCCCCACCGTCCTGCAGCAGATCCACAATTTCCGCCTGTTTCAATTGCAAATTTTCCTGCAATTCCAGCTTGTGCTTCATGACTTTGCTGTATTCGCGGCGGTCGATCTGCGCGCGGAGCGAATGCACCGCCGGACCTTTTCCCCGATTGAGCATCCGGCTTTGTAGGAACGTCGCGTCCGCCGTGCGGCCCATCTCTCCGCCGAGCGCGTCGATCTCCCGCACCAGATGGCCTTTTGCCGTCCCGCCGATCGATGGATTGCACGGACAATTGCCCACCGCATCCATATTGATGGTGAATACAACGGTGCTGCACCCAAGACGCGCGGATGCAAGCGCGGCTTCAATGCCGGCATGTCCCGCGCCGATCACTGCAACGTCATAAGTTCCGGCCTGATATGTCAAATTGGGTTCCCCCTTTTTCATTTCAATCTTTTACTTTTTATTGTGTACAGTACCATGAAAATCCGGTCAAGCGCCTTCTCCATAGAAAGTGCGCAATTTTTATGATTGAGTTTTTCCATTCTTACGCTTTGCAACAAAGGTTCATCTTCCGCAAATTGTGACAAAATGCAGCCTATTTCTTCATTCATTGCAATCATCGGGTGTTAAGACCGGTTTATAACCGACATATGCAACGGGTACACAATATTTGCGTGTCAATAGCGAACGCACGGCGGTTTTCATCTACTGTGGCAAATATTTTTCCTACTGATGAGCACCTTTGCATTTGTTTGTTTTATAAAAAGCTCTTTTTCCTAAAGTTCCGGCAGAATGCATTCTATTTCTTCATCCATTGTAATCATCGAGTGTTAAGACTGCCTCTCCCGGATGCACAGCGGACACACAGTGTCTTTCGCGCCTACAGCGTTTTTCAGTGGCAGTTCCCAAAAATTTTATTCTCCGCCGTGCTTTCTGAAACCATTTCCCGAATCAACCATATGCAACATTTCTCTGGAAACATCCATGTTGCACCCAAAAAAGCCCTAAAAAGCCTTTCGGGAGCTTGTTCTTTCTGTCCGGCGAACGCTCAACTGATTTCTTGCAGATAAGCCCTGCGCCGGATGAGCGTCCAAGCTCAGCCTGGTTATTTACCGACACAGAAATGCGCAAAGACCTGGTCGACGACTGCCTCGGTTGCCCGTTCACCGGTCAATTCCAGAAGGGCGGAGACCGCCCCTTCCACGGACACCGTCACCGCATCAAGCGTTACACCGGCCTTTTGCGCGTTCAGCGCCTCTTCCACACAGTCCAAGGCCCGCCGCGCGGAATCCCGTTGTCGTTCTGTGAACAGAATCCCACTGGACGGGTCCAATTCGTTCGTCCTGAGGATCGCGGCGACGGCATGCTCCAAAGCCTCCAAACCTTCCCCAGACAGCGCAGAGATATATACGATTTGTTTAAATTTATTTTGAATATACTGAATGTCAATTCTATTTTCCAGATCGCTCTTATTGATAACGGCTACCGCGGGCGTATTTTGGACCGACTCGACCAAAAGGCAATCCTCTTCGTTGAGCTCTTGCGAAGAATCAAACACCGCTAAAACAAGTTGCGCGGTCTGCACGCGCTCCCGTGCGCGATCGACGCCAATCCGCTCCACAGGGTCCTCCGTGGAACGAATGCCCGCCGTATCCGCCAAGTGCAGCGGTACGCCGCCAAGCAGAACGGTTTCCTCCACCACATCGCGCGTCGTTCCGGCGTACTCGGTCACAATGGAGCGCTCACAGCCGGAGAGCAGATTCATCAGGGTGGATTTCCCCACGTTGGGCCGCCCCGCAATCACCGTCTCCACGCCCTCGCGCAGTGCGCGTCCGGCCTCAAACTGCGCGAGCAAATGCTCCAATTCCTGTTTTGCTCCCTCCAAGGAAGCATTGAGATCAGCGCCATCCACTGCGGGAATATCGTCCTCCGGGTAATCCGCCCAAGCGTCCAGATGGGCCGCAAGGGTCGTCAACCCCTCCCTGATCTTTCGGATGCGGCGCTCAAGCGCCCCATCGCGGCCTGCCATCGCAGCTTTCCCCGCCTGCATCCCCTGGGCGGAAATGATCTGCATCACGGATTCCGCCTCGGTCAAGCCCATCTTCCCATTCAGGAAAGCGCGCCGTGTGAACTCGCCCGGGCCGGCAGGGGATGCGCCCGCAGCCAGCACCGCTTTGAGCACGCGACGCATCACATAGATTCCTCCATGGCAGGAGAGCTCCACCACATCCTCGCCCGTAAAGCTGGCGGGAGCGACAAAATTTAGGGCAATCGCCTCGTCGATCACCCCGTCCGCATCGTGTACCCGCCCGTATAATGCGGTATATCCTTTGATTTCATCGAGCGTCCTTCCGTGCGCGGAGGTGAACACGCGCCCTGCAACGGCGCGCGCCTCCGGGCCGGAGATGCGGACAATCCCAATTCCACCCGCAGCCTGCGGCGTAGAGATGGCGGCAATGGTTTTCGGCATGGCTGTTAATCCCCCTTTACCAGTTTGAGCCAGTACACAGTTGATGATGGTTTAGAAAAACCAACTGTGCCCTGCGGCGTTCTAAATGCCGCAGTCGGTTTTATGTTGCCTCTATACGATCCCATGAATCCAGACGCGTTGTTCCCCTATCAAATGCTTGCTATCGACGGTAAATTTGAAAACTGAATACAGCTTCGGAGCAGCGTTTCCATTGTTTCCAGGGCTGCGATAAATTTGATCAAGTTGAGTGATTTCCAACCCTCTGCGCACATATAAAACACCTTGTTTGAATAGGAGTGTTGCCGAGCGTTCTTTCGGGAATCATCCGATAATATCCAGATGAGAATTTCCGCAATACACACGGAACCGCGGCGGTTTCTCCGATACATCCCGCTGCCCTCCAATCGCTGGTTCCCCTGCTCAACTTAAACAAAGCATGACAAAAGGGACGATTCCGCAGAACCGTCCCCCTTCCGTCTGTATCAGATGCCGGCTTATTCGCCGTCTTTTTTCCGGTTGATGTCAATGCGGCCGTAGAGCGGGCCGGAAGTTTCCTTCTTCGGCTGCTGCTGGGGCCTGGGCTGCTGTGCAGGCCTGGGGCCTCCCTGCGGACGCGGTCCACGGTTCCCACCGCCATAATTGTTGTTTTTATGGAAATCCCCGCGGGGTTTGTCCCCATAGGGCTTGCGGGGCCCACGCGGATTGTACGGCCTGCGCGGCAGCGGCTTTTCGCCGTCCACCGGTCCGATCACCACATGACGGTTCAGGTCCTCGCCCTCACTCCAGCTCTTTGCGCCCTCCACCGTCTGCACGGCGGTGTGGATGATACGGCGCTCATAGGGATTCATGGGTTCCAGGGAACAGTTGCGGCCGATTTTGACCGCCTTTGCAGCGATCTTCTTTCCAAGGACTTCGAGCGTATCCTTCCGCTTTTCGCGGTAATTGCCGATGTCCAGCGTAATGCGGTAGTAAGTATTTTCGATATGGTTCGCCACGAGGCCTGCCAGATATTGGAGAGCGTCGAGCGTCTCGCCGCGGTGCCCGATGATAAAGCCGACATCCTCGCCGGAAAGGGAGATCAACGCGCCGCTCTCCTCTTCCTTCACGTCGAACTGCACGTGGGACAAGCCCATGTTGTCAAGGATTCTTTTGAGGTACTCCGCTGCAGCGTCCGCGGGGCTATTTTTGATAAACGCACGCACCTTTGCGGGATTTCCCCCAAAGAGGCCGAATGTCTTTTTGACGGGCATCTCCAAAATTTCGAATTCCGCTTCATGGGACTCCACGCCCAATTCCCGGCATGCGGCCTCAAAGGCCTCTTCCACTGTGTTGCCTGTTCCAATTGCTTCTTTGATCACGTTTAACCCTCCCGGCTTACACCGCGCGATTCTCCCCTGTATACGCGGTGTTTTTCTTATTTTTTGGTTCCGCGGTAATCATCGCTGGTTTGTTTCTGTTTGGATTTCTGTTTCTGCCCCTGTTGGGCTGCCGCCTTTTCTTTTTTCTGCTGTCTGGGCGCCGGGCCCGCGTTAATCTTAAGAGGCACCGGCAGCGGCTTCATCCGCGCCTCTTCCTCTTCCCGCAGCGCAATTCGCTGCGCTTCTGCCTTTGCGCTTACAATTGCCGGGCTATAGAACTTGCGCAGAAGCAAAGACTGCACAAAGCTCGCCGCCGTCTGGATCGTCCAATAGAAGCCAACTGCACCCGGAACGGTATAGGCGATCCAGGCCGTGAAGAGCGGCATCAGGTACATCATCCACTTCATGCAGCCCTGCTGCTGGCTCATGCCGGGCTGCATCTTCATCATAATCACCTGCGAAAGCAGGGAGGTCAGAAGGCACAGCGCGGGAATCAACCACATAAAGGTCAGGAAATGGCTGCCCTGCGGCGTATCCAGAAGGTTCAGGCCGCAGAAGTTAAACCCACGGCTCAAGCCCGCCATCCGATCCAGCTCGTCCCCGGTGAACATCGTCAGATGCGGACGAAGCTGGTCAAAATGCTTAATGATTTCCATCTGGGAGTATCCAGCGTTAAAGGTGGTGCCGACGCCCGGGATCTGGGACAACAGCGCCGTCGCCTGATTGATCGATTCAATGCTGATATGCAGCACATTCTGAATCGGATACAGAACCGTATAGTAAATGCCCAGCATGATCGGGAACGGGATCAGGGTCACGAGACAACCGCTGGTCGGGTTCATGCCCTCCTGCTCCATCAGCTTTTGCATTTCTTCCTGCTGCTTGAGCCGGTCGTTCGCATACCGGGTCCTAATTTCCTGCTGTTTGGCCGCCATCTTGCTGTTGGCCGCCATGGACTTCTGCTGCTTTACAGAAAAAGGAACCAGCAGCACCTTGGTGATGATCGTAAACAGGATAATCGCAATGCCGTAATTCGGGACAATCTCATAAAGGAACCACAAAAGATAGCCCAATATGCTGCCAAACCAATTAAAAATACTTCCCATGTACGCAATTCTCCTCTATTTTGATGTTCCCTTTTCCTTTTTCTCCGGAACAGGATCATACCCGCCCCGGCTGAAAGGATTACAGCGCAAAATGCGGTACAGGGCCAAGAAAGAACCCTTAAACGCGCCGAAGCGCTCGATCGCCTGCAGCGCATAATTGGAACAGGTTGGATAATATTTGCAGCAGGGCTGCTTAAACGGAGAGATCCCCTGCTGATAAAACCGGATAAGCAAAATAAGCAGGCGTTTCATTTCAAAACACCCGCGTCCTTCAATTGCCGCATCAAAACGCGGTAAATATCCGTACTTTTTACAAACGGCGTGCGCCCACGCGCCACCAGGACAAAATCAAAACCGTCTTTCACCTGCGGAGCGATCTGCCGGAACGCCTCCCGGATGATCCGCCGGGAACGGTTGCGCTTGACGGCATTCCCGGTCTTTTTTCCGGTGGTGATGCCGACCCGCACATTCCGGCTGCGGTTTTTCAAGACATAAATCACAACAACCGGGGTCACATACGATTTTCCACGCGTATAAATGCGCCGGAAATCCCGGTTTTCCTTAATTGGTACAAACAAATCCATATTTTTTCAATCCTTGGACCTCCGGTCGGGACGCACCTACGATGGCAAACACTTTTCGCACTTTTTAAAAGCACACATTACCGCATCCCATGGAAAATCCAAATAACAGCCTTTCTGGGAGCTGGCTCTTTCGTCCGACGACACTCAATTTGTTTCTTTCAGAAACCCCTGTGCCGGTCGTGCATGCAAACTCAATTTGCTTCAGTTTGCTAAAAAGAAAGGCCACACTCCGGTGGCCTTTTGTCTTAGTAGCTCAGGCGGGCTCTGCCTTTTGCTCTGCGGCGGGCTAAAACCTTACGGCCGTTGCTGGTAGACATTCTTTTGCGGAAGCCATGCTCCTTTTTTCTGTGGAGCTTCTTGGGCTGATACGTTCTCAGCATGAATAAACCCTCCTTTCGGGGTACAAACCTTGCAATTTAGCATTATATATTATATTCCTGCGGGCTGTCAACCTTTTCTTTCAGAAAAAAACGCATCAGAATGGGCATTTGCACATGATTTTCCAAAAAACA
>DBFXIC010000452.1:0-3824 GCA_048455095.1 Anaeromassilibacillus sp. | reverse complement strand
GAAGCCGACGCGCCGGACATATCGGTGTATTTGGTGTCGTTATCCGCGCCCCACACCGCCGTGCCGTCGGCAGACCAGCGGAGGATCTGTCCGGACGCGCCGCCCGTTGGAATGTGCTTGCTGCCGGAGCTCGTGGGATGTACATATTTGTTCGCGCCCGCAGCGACCCCGTCGAGCTTATCCAGGTCGGCCTGCTCGATGTGGTCCAGTACGGTTTTGTTCGCGTGTGAGTGATTTCCCTCGCTGGCAGAATTGACCTTTTCTTTCAGTGCGTCGTCGAGATCCGTCTCAGAGACCTGGCTTTTGCCAGCCAGCGCTCCGGTCGGTACGCGAACGTTCACCTTGCGAGAACCGTCCGGCGCGAGATCGCTGCCGTTGACCTGAACACCAACGATAATATTCTTCTCCGCAACTGCCGGTGCGTGAGCCGTCTGACTGTGCGTGTACGCTGCGTCGTAGTTTCCCTTGAGCGCAGCGGTCAGATCGTTGGCGGACAGACCTTTTCCATCGACCTTGTCAACTTTCCCTTGCAGCAGCGTGTGTATTTTACTGATCGCATAACGCAGTTTGTCAAGAGATACCCATTTTGTAGCCATAATTAAAAACTCCTTTTCTGGACCACAAGGTCCCTAAAAATATTGTCGATGTCCTCGTTTGACGCTTCCTCCAGCTCGCCCCCTTCTCCAGTGGCTGGCTGGCGTGTATCAACGTATTTTCCTTCAAGTGGGTCATATACCCACCAAGTACCGTTTCGTGGTTCCGGGTACCGCATGGCGGCTGTCTCGGCACCATCTTTCGCATCTTCTGCTTGTTCAGCGCACTCACCCGCCAAAGCCGCGGCATCCTCTGCACGCTGGCGGTCGCCATGAACCGCAGAAATAAACTGCTGGTATTCGTCAGGCGTGTATTCCGGCGGTGGTGAAGTCCCCGCCGGGGCATGAAAAAGCACTTCGCACATAATGCTTGTACTGAATATCACTCGACTATCAGTGCCGCATCCATCAATTACTGCCTCATAACGGCCCGCTTTAACTGTTGCCTGTGCAGGCAACGGCAAGATGCCGCTGTCTGGAATTAAGAAAGGTGCCGCAAGTTCGCCAATATTCGCATAAAAGGTGATGCGTTTCTGTAAGCCATCCCATTCGGGAGAAAATCTAAATTCCAGGACTTCAATTCCGACGCTCCCGCATGTTCCCAACCGAATGCTATAAGGCGGACCATTATATTTGTCTACGTATACCACAATAGGCATCAGAACGTCTCCCCTTCCAGACTTGCCGCTGTGTCGATCACGCCGTCTCCGTCAGCATCATACGTTTCCTTGTCCAACGCGCCAATGCTTTCCGGCGTATGCGTGTGCGTTGACGGTGGGAACGTCGATGGTTTCCCCGTCACGCCCGACCATGGAACGGCCTCAGCTTTATCCACTACTCCATCTTCATTGGTGTCATATACAGCCTTCGTCATATCACCGCTACCAGAAGCCGCCATTTTGTCGTCTACATACTTCTTTGTGACGGCGTGCATGTTGTCCGTTGGCGCAGCATGCAGCGTCAGAAAGCCCGTCAACGTACCGCCCGCCAGCGGCAGCTTGGACGATACGCTGTCCCAAGTGGATATCAGCGTAGACGTGATTCCGTCCAGCACGCTTTTGTTGGAATGACTGTGCTTTGAACTGACCGCCGATGCCAGGTTTGCCTCGGTCTGCGTGTAGGTATCCAGCAAAGCCTTATTGGTATGGCTGTGCTGGGCGTCGACGGCCCCGTTCCATTTCGTGCGTTCGGCGGCGGTGATATGCTTCACACCGTCCGCTAGATGTGCGATGAGGGACGACACTCCCGCCGCAAGCTTTCCAAAGGCAACAGAGAGTTTTTCACCACTGGCCAGCGCCGCCGGCGCAGACGCGGCGGTATAAGTGGGCGTCTGGTCGTTGGTGGCGACATTCGGCACATTACCAAGCCCAACCTGTGCCTTTGTCACACCGTGCGGATTACTTTTACCGTCCATATGCGCCTTTGCCGCTGTCAGCGTGGTGGCGGGCGTGCCATTCCATGTGTCCGCGCCGCTGACAGCCTTGATCGCGTTGCCGATTGCCGTCAGCAGCGTTTGCAGCGGGCCGCTGGTCGTCAGTACCGTGCGCTGACCGAGCTTTGCGTCCGTGACGCTGCCGTCCGGGTGGTCCAGCACGGCGGCGGATTTGTGCTGCGACATTTCCAGCTTTGTGGCCTTATCCTTTTCCAGCCGCACATCTTCCAGCCGCTGGCGCTCCATCTCAGCGTCTATGATGCCGAGGTCATAGGTCAGGTCCTCGATGTCGGCCGCATCGTTTGCCTCGCCCTCCCGTGCGCCGCGCTCCGGCAGGCGCATGTTGTAGAATTTGCTGCGTCTCATTCTTCGTCCACCATCCTTTTGGCGATCATCTTTCCTTTCAGCCCACCGCTGAACGACAGTTCATTTTTGAGCACGCGCGCCGGCGCGGCGAAAGGCGCGAACTGGCTTTCCAGCCAGATCAGGTCTCCGGGGTCCAGCTCCGGGCTGCCCCGATACTCAAATTCGTAGGTATTGCGCAAAAGCAGCCAGTCCCGTACCCATTCAGCCACCGCAAGCGCATGCGCGGCGTCGGTAATGAGGGGGTTGTCCAGCGTCTCCACGCTGCCGTTTTCGTCCGGGCTTTCCACGGGTGCCGTCACGGTGCGGGCGCTGCTTTCCAGCTTGCGCCCTGTAACCGTCACAACAGCCTCACCGCTCCCGGTAAGGGTCAAATCCACTGCGCCCGCAAAAACAGCCTTAGCGGCCACCGTAGCCCCTGAAACGGCAACGGATACGTCCGCCGCCTGCGAAAAGGTCAGATGCAGCTCCAGCGTTCCGTCCACGGTATAGCTTTCCTTATGCAGCTCACTGGCCGCTGCCTCCGGCGCGTAAGCATAGGCCGGACACTCTACGGCCCACAACGTGGGAATCTGGCTCACCTTGGGCCGCGCCAGCATCGTGTGGAAATCCAATTTAAAATTGTCCTGCACGTCGTTGGCTGGCTCGATGCGGATATACCCTTCCCGGTCGGTGTACAGCACGCAGCACGCCGCGTGGGCGATGAGCTGCAGCAGCTCCTTGTGCTTTTTCACGGGCAGGGGCGCGGTGGTTGTGAAGTCCGCGAGCCCCTCCCACAGCTTCCAGGGCGGCGCGGTGCCGCTGAACGGTGCAAGGCCGCTGTCCTCCAGCGCATCCAGCGCAAGCTGGTATAGGGTGCGCCCGGCCGGAGCATATACCCCTTTATAGTAAGTGTCGTCTAGCCCCGAAAGCGCGTCCTGCGCCTTAAAACTGGCCGACAGCCCGTCCACTGTGGGCTGGCCCGTCAGGTAGTACCGCCCGCCGGGCACCCATTCCGTCACACCGCCCTCGTACACTTCGCGCCAGCCGTTCAGTTCCAGCTCCGCCCAAGTGTTCGCCGCAACGTCTTTCCACGTCATGCCCCCGGCAAGGTACTGGCCGTACTCCACCTTCACCGGGTTTTGTTCGGAGATGTACTTGTAGATGCCGGAGGCGTTGTCCGGATCGTAGAGATATTGACCGCCTGTGCCCGTCAGTGTGTTGATGTTGACGATCGTAAAATCAAACGAATTTGTGGGCAGGCGGCGGGAAATGGGGTCCACATCCAGTTTCTGCGTTGCATTCTGTACCAGTTTGTTGTCGAACACAAGACCGAAGCCGAACATCAGCTGCTGCAGCCGCATGCGGCGGTACGGCCTTGTCATGCGCGGGAATGTGAACGCCAGCGCGTCAAAGCGCTCGATGGCGTCGGGCGTGGTGTATACGGCCGCGTCCGG
>DBFXIC010000451.1:0-5847 GCA_048455095.1 Anaeromassilibacillus sp. | reverse complement strand
CCTGCGCGCGGGCGCACAGCCCCTTGAATTTGAGCCGGTCGATCTCCACACCGGCCTTTTCTGCGATGCGGTCGATCGCCATAAAGCCCGTGTTATGCCGGGTGCCGTCGTATTTGCTGCCCGGGTTGCCCAGGCCGACGATCATATATTCCACAGGGCCGGTGAGCGGCGCGGGCCGCTTGAATAAATTTTGAAACATATTGGGCGGACTCCTTTATCGTGATGATCAGACATTCAGTAGGGATAGCAGCAGATGGAAAAGAATCTTTTTTAACAGCTCTTGATTCTGGACGGACGCACAGTGTCTTTCGCGTCGACGCCGGTTTTCAGTGATCGCACTCAGAAATATTGTTCTCCGCCGCACTTTCTAAAACCATTCCCGCGGCAACCAGTTGCGGCAGTTTCTAAAAACAGCCGCGCCCCGGGGGAAGTCCTAAACGGCCTTTTCGGGGACGTACAGCGCTTTTTTACAGCTACGCCGCCAACCTTTGTAGAACCCTTTTTCCACCTCGAGAGCAGCCTCCCGGGAGCTTGAATGCGCAGTGTTTTTTGCACCTGCGGTGCGGGGTGCTTTCCAGCCTTTCTGCAAACCGCAAGCCGACCGTTTCAGTCTGGCCACACCGGATGAATTTTTTGCAGAAAACTTGGGGCCGGCCGTGCATGCAAACTCCGTTTGCTCGTGCGTCCAGTCCCATCCCGGTTTGCGGGAGAAGAAGCAGGCGGGATAGCATCGCTACCCCGCCTGCATGTGTACAAAATCAAAGGAAAACAGTCAAATGAACCGCGCCCGATTATACGAACATCGGGCTGACGGGCTTGTCCTCATAGATGCGCTCGATGGCTTCCGCAAAGAGCGGCGCCACCGGCAGGACGGTGAACTTCGGCAGCATTTTCTCCTCCGGCAGCGGGATGGTATCCAGCAGCACAAGCTCCTTGATCGCGCTGTCGCGGATGCGGTCGATGGCCGGGCCGGAGAGGACCGCGTGCGTTGCACAGGCAGTGACATCCTTTGCGCCCTTTTCCATGATCGCGGCGGCGGCGTTGCACAGGGTGCCGGCGGTATCGATCATGTCGTCCACCAGGATGACCTTCTTGCCCTTGACGTCGCCGATGATGTTCATAACCTCACAGACATTTGCCTTCTGGCGGCGCTTGTCCACGATCGCCAGGCTGCAGCCGATGCGTGCCGCAAAGTTGCGCGCGCGCGTGACGGAGCCGAGGTCGGGGGAAACCACCACATATTCGTCGCTGTTGTCGCCCACGCGCTCCTTCATGAAGGAAGAGAGCAACGGCGCGCCCAGCAGATGGTCCACAGGGATGTTAAAGAAGCCCTGAATCTGGGAGGCGTGCAGATCCATTGTCAAAAGACGGTCGGCTCCCGCCGTGGTGAGCAGATCGGCGACAAGCTTTGCGGAAATCGGATCGCGGGCCTTGGCCTTGCGGTCCTGGCGGGCATAGCCAAAGTACGGCATGACCGCCGTGATGCGGGCTGCGGACGCGCGCTTCATGGCGTCGATCATGATGAGCAGCTCCATCAGGTTGTTGTTGACCGGCTCACAGGTGGACTGTACGATGAAGCAATCCGAGCCGCGCACGGATTCGAACAGCGAAACGGCGATCTCCCCGTCGCTGAACGTACCGACTTCGCTCTTGCCCATCGGCAGACCCAGGCACTCCGAAATTTGCTTTGCCATGCGCTGATTCGCGCTCGCGGCAAAAATCTTGATGTCCTTGCCATGAAAATTCATTTTTTGCTTCCCCCTATATTTTGTATGACTCTTTCCCTATTTGGAAACCCCTGAGCGATCAGACGCTTCCAATTGTTGTAAAAGGCGCTACGGCCTGATTGGCTGGAATGTTGGCGCGTTCACAGACCGCGAAGCTCATAGATGCGCCGTCGCCCACCGTGCAGTCCGTCAGGACCGCACCGGGGCCGATGGAACAATCCGAACCCACTGTGGTCCTGCCGCGCAGGATGGTGTTCGGAAGAATGCGGGTGGAGCGTCCAATGGTGACGTCCGGGCCGATCAACACGCCGTCGGTGCAGGGGATCTCCACGCCCGAAAGCATCTGGACGCGCAAAATCCGCTCCCTGGCGATCTCGTTCAGGGAGTTCAGCTGCACGCAGTCGTTCGCGCCCATCACCGCAGCCGGGTCGGATGCGATGTAGGCTCCCGCGTTTTTATGTTGTTCAATCAGCAGACGCACCGCGTCGGTGAGATAGTACTCGCCCTGCGCGTTGTTGTTGCGGATACAGCCCAGGATGGAAAGCAGATCGTCCGTGCGGAACCAGTAGGCCCCGGAATTGATCTCCTTCACCGCAAGAACAGCTTCGTCCGCGTCCCGCTGCTCCACAATCGCGCGTACCAGGCTGGTTGCCGGGTCGCGCACAATGCGTCCATAGCCGGAGGGATCGTCCAGTTCCGCGGTGATGACCGTCACGGCGTTGCCGCCGCCCACATGCGCCGCAAGGGCGGACTCCAGCACCTGCGCGCTGACAAACGGCGCGTCGCCGTTCAGGACAAGCGTGTTCCCGCCGTTGTGGGCGCGCAAAAACGGCTCCGCCATCATCACAGCGTGCCCCGTGCCGTGCTGCTCCGCCTGCAAAACGTGGTGCAAGCGTGGCCCAACGGATTTCTGTGCCGTCAGCAGGTAGTCTTCCACCTGCTCGTGTTTGTGCCCGGTTACCACACAGATGTCGCCCGCGCCGGCGCCTTCTGCGGCGTCGAGCACCCACTGCAACATGGGCTTGAACAACACGGGTGCCAGCACCTTGGGACGGTTGGATTTCATGCGCTTTCCCTCGCCGCCGGCGAGAATGACTGCACAAGTCTGCTCTGGCATAGGCAAAACCCTCCGCATAAAGGTATGAATGTTTCAAATGTGCATGGCCTTCCGGTTCCGGCCGGTCCAAACACGCAAACGCCCGGATGGCATACGCACATCCGGTTCTTGTTATTATTATCTCATATGTACGAAATTTTTCAAGCATTAATTCACGTTTCCCTCCGGTTTTGTGGAACTTCCTCGGTTTTACGCCGGATTTTTTACAATTCTCGGTTGGTTTTATTGAAAAAGAACTGGTAATCCAGTGGCTTTTTTGGTATAATACGGGGAGAGCAATTATGTGAGTGTGTATTACCTGTGCTCGTTTTTTTATTTTATTATAGGAGGTATTTGTTCATGAGCCATAAGTATGTCTACCTTTTCTCCGAGGGAAATAAGGACATGCGCGAACTGCTCGGCGGCAAGGGCGCCAACCTTGCCGAAATGACCAAAGCAGGGATGCCTGTTCCGCAGGGTTTCACCATCAGCACGGAGGCGTGCACCCAGTATTATAAGGATGGCAAGAAGATCAACGACGATATCCAGGCCCAGATCTATGAGTATCTCGGCAAAATGGAAGAAGTCTGCGGCAAGAAGTTTGCCGATCCGGAGAACCCGCTGCTGGTTTCCGTCCGTTCCGGCGCCCGCGCTTCCATGCCTGGCATGATGGACACCATCCTGAACCTCGGCCTGAACGACGAAGTGGTCGAGGGCCTCGCAAAGTTCACCAACAATCCGCGTTTTGCCTATGACTCCTATCGCCGCTTCATCCAGATGTTCAGCGACGTTGTCATGGAGCTGCCGAAGCCGGAATTTGAAAAGATCATCGACCAGAAGAAGGAAGAAAAAGGCGTCACGCAGGACACCGAGCTCGACACAGAGGACATGAAGGACCTCGTGAAGCGCTTCAAGGCCTTCTATAAAGAGAATAAGGGCGAGGACTTCCCGAGCGAGCCGAAGGTTCAGCTCATGGAGGCCGTCAAGGCTGTGTTCCGCTCCTGGGACAACCCGCGTGCAAACGTGTATCGCCGCATGAACGAGATTCCGTACGACTGGGGCACTGCTGTCAACGTGCAGGCCATGGTCTTCGGCAACTCCGGCGACAATTCCGGCACGGGCGTTGCGTTCACCCGCAACCCGGCGACCGGCGAGCGCGCTCTCTTCGGCGAGTATCTGATCAACGCACAGGGCGAAGACGTTGTGGCCGGCGTTCGTACGCCGTCCCCGATCAGCCACCTGAAAGAGGATATGCCTGAAGTGTACGAGCAGTTTGCGCAGATCGCGGACAAGCTCGAGAAGCACTACAGAGATATGCAGGACATGGAGTTCACCATTGAGAACCGCAAGCTCTATATGCTGCAGACCCGCAACGGCAAGCGTACCGCGAACGCTGCTCTGAAGATCGCTGTTGACCTCGTAAACGAGGGCATGATCGACGAGGAAGAGGCTGTTCTGCGCGTAGAGCCGCAGCAGCTGGACGCGCTGCTGCATCCGCAGTTTGACGCGGAAGCCATGAAGAAGGCCTCCGTCATCGGCAAGGGCCTGGCTGCTTCCCCCGGCGCCGCCTGCGGCAAGGTCGTCTTCACCGCTGAGGACGCGAAAGAGTGGGCCAAGAAGGGCGAGAAGATCGTCCTGGTCCGCCGCGAGACCTCTCCGGAGGACATCGAAGGCATGCAGGTCGCAGAGGGCATCCTCACCGTGCGCGGCGGCATGACCTCCCACGCAGCGGTTGTTGCGCGCGGCATGGGCACCTGCTGTGTCTCCGGCTGCGGCGAAATCAACGTCGACTATGATGCAAAGAGCTTTACTCTCGGCGGCAAGACCTACAACGAGGGCGACTATATCTCCATCGACGGCTCCACCGGCAACATCTACGGCGAAGCCATCCCGACCGTTCCGGCTTCCATTTCCGGCGACTTCGGTGTGTTCATGGGCTGGGCGGACAAGTATCGCAAGCTCAAGGTCCGCACCAACGCGGATACCCCGCGTGATGCGCACCAGGCCCGCACCTTCGGCGCGGAGGGCATCGGCCTCTGCCGCACCGAGCACATGTTCTTCGAGGGCGACCGCATTAAGGCGATGCGCGAGATGATCATTGCGGACAACACCGAGGACCGCAAGAAGGCGCTTGCAAAGATCATGCCGTTCCAGCAGGGCGACTTTGAGGCCCTGTTTGAGGAGATGGACGGCTATGCCGTTACCATCCGCTTCCTGGATCCGCCGCTCCATGAGTTCCTCCCGACCAAGGAAGAGGACATCGCGGAGATCGCTGGCGAACTGAACGTCACGGTTGAGAAGGTTCACGAGGTCATCGAGAGCCTGCACGAGTTCAACCCGATGATGGGCCACCGCGGCTGCCGCCTGACCGTCACCTATCCGGAGATCGCCGAGATGCAGACCACGGCTGTGATCAACGCCGCGATCAATGTCCAGAAGAAGGGCGTCAAGGTCATCCCGCAGATCATGATCCCGCTGGTGGGCGAGGTCAAGGAATTTGACTTTGTCAAGAAGATCGTCGTCGAGACCGCTGATAAGATCATCGCGGAGTCCGGCGTGGAACTGAAGTACGAGGTCGGCACCATGATCGAGATCCCGCGCGCCGCTCTGACCGCGGACAAGATTGCTGCTGATGCAGACTTCTTCTGCTACGGCACCAACGACCTGACCCAGATGACGTTCGGCTTCAGCCGTGACGACGCTGGCAAGTTCCTGGATTCCTACTATGACACCAAGATCTATGAGTCCGATCCGTTTGTGCACATCGATGTGGACGGCGTTGGCCGCCTCGTAGAGATGAGTGCAAAGGCTGGCCGCGAGGCGAACCCGGCCCTGCATATGGGCATCTGCGGCGAGCACGGCGGCGACCCGACTTCCGTCGAGTTCTGCCATAAGGTTGGCCTGGATTATGTTTCCTGCTCTCCGTTCCGCGTGCCGATCGCACGTCTGGCCGCTGCGCAGGCTGCTGTAAAAGAGAAAAGAGCGTAATTTAACGACTTAACAGGATAGCATACGGTAAAAGAC
>DBFXIC010000450.1:0-4464 GCA_048455095.1 Anaeromassilibacillus sp. | reverse complement strand
GGGGATGGATTTTCCAGCAGAAATTACTACGCTTCACAGGGGATCGCCGTGTGCGCGTATCTCTATGGATATGAGCCGTTTTCGGTAACGCCTCCGGAACAGAAGTCTGTTTTGTACAGGATACAGGACCTGCGCGCCTCCCTGGGGGACGCGGTGGAGTTCCTGCTGCCGGAGGAAGAGGCCGGGCTGTTAAAGGGCGTGCTGCTGGGCGACCGGTCGGGGATGTCCGCGGCGCTTACAGAGTCGTTCCGCATAGCCGGGCTTTCCCATTTGACGGCGGTTTCAGGATTGCATATGACAACGGTGGTGGAACTGCTGCTGGTCTGCCTGCTTTCCCTGCGGGTTCCGCGCAAATGGAGCGCCGCGGTATCGTGCGCCGGTGTGCTTTTGTTTATGGCGGTGACGGATTTTGCGCCGTCCGCCTCGCGCAGCGGCGCGATGTGCCTGCTGTTCCTGGGCGGGATGCTGCTTTCCCGCCAGGCGGATTCCCTGAACTCGCTCGGCTTTGCCGTGTGGGTGCTGTGCCTCATCAGCCCCTATGCCGGCGCGGATATCGGGCTGCTGCTCTCTTTTTCCGCAACCTTGGGATTGATCCGGTTCGCCCCGCGGCTCTGCAGGTGGCTGGACAGGCGGCTTTACAGGCGGCTTTGCAGGCTGATACCCGGCGGGAGGCGCTGCTGGGCGCTCCTCCATGCGGTCGATCTCGTCCTGGCCACCAGCGTCAGCGCGGCCGTGTTTACGCTGCCCGTGACGCTGCTCTCCTTTCGGCGTATCTCTACGGTGGGGCTGCTTGCAAACGCGTTGACCCTGTGGCCCAGCACGCTGCTGCTGCAATGCGGTTTGGGCGCGGCGGTGCTGCAAGTGCTTCTTCCCGGGACCATGGCGGCCCTGCCGCTGGCGCTCCCGGCGGGATGGCTGGCAAACGTTTTGTGCGATTGCGTGCGCTTACTGGCGCAGCTCCCGTATGCCAGTTTGCCGCTTTCGATGGGATACGTGTCGCTCTGGGCGGCGGCGGTGTTCATTTTGCTGGCATGTTGTATGTGCGCAGGGCGCCGCCGCAGAAGGAAGATACGCCTTGCGGCGCTGCTCTCGGTGCTCCTGCTGCTCGTGGGGATTTTTTCGTATCAGGTTTCCCGCAGGGATGTCACGCGCATCGCGGTCGTGGATGCAGGGAGCGGCATTTCGGTCGCCGTCACCCGGAACGGGCGCGCGGTGGTCATCGGCTGCGAGGGTTACGCCTCCCTTTCGCTCGAAAATGAATTGAAGGGGCAGGGGATACAAACCTTGGATTGTATGCTTTTGTTTTCCCACTTTGGCGGGGAGACGCACAATGCCGGGCAGGTGCTCCGGTCCTTTCCCACCGGCCGGCTGGTGCTCCCAACCGGCTATGCGGATGAATTTTTGCGGCAGGAAGCGGGCTCCATCGGAGAGCAGGTGCGGTATCGGGCGCGTGCCCGTCTGCTTTTGTGGGGCGATCTGTCCATCGAAGTGGCGGCGGGCGCGGCTTTGTTGGAGACGGACGGCGTCGCCATCCTGTTTTGTCCCGCCAGCGTACAGACGGATGCTTTGCCCGAAACCTGGAAGTCGCCGGACTTTGCGGTGCTTGCCGGGGATCAGGAGGGGATTTCGGCGGATTATACGGTTTTGGCCATGGACGAATTGGACGCGGGAGCGGCGGTGTTGGGGAAAGAACAGGTGGTCGCTACGGCGGGCGCCGGGACGGTGGCGGTGGAAATCACCGGGGAACGGATTTGTAGGATCAGGAGGGATGCGTAATGCCGGAGATCACAGAGTCGGAATTGAAAAAGCAGATCGAGCGGGGGACCTTTGGGAACCTCTATCTGCTGCATGGGGAAGAAAAGTACCTGCTCAAGCTGTACGCCCACCGGCTGGCTGACAAAGCCTGCGGGGACGCTTTCCGCGACTTTAACTTTCAAAAGCTCGACGGGGGCGGCGCGTCCATCGATGAGATCGCCGCCGCTGTGGAGGCGCTCCCGCTCATGGCGGAGCGCAAATGCGTGTCCGTATCGAATCTGGACGTGGAAGCGCGCAGTGCGCAGGACCTCGCAAAGCTCAACGAGCTGATCGAAAACGTGCCGGAGAGCACGGTCCTGGTGATCTACCTGCCGTCCGTCGAGATCGATTACAAAAAATCCGCAAAATGGAAAAAGTTCCTGGCCGCGTGCAACAAGGTGGGGACCACGGTGCAGTTCAAGCGGAAAACGCAGGCGGATGCGGAAAAGCTGCTCTGCGCCGCCGCGGCAAAGCGGCATTGCGAGCTTTCCCGCGCGGACGCGGCCCGGATCATCGAATACACGGGGAACGATTTGCAGTCCCTGTTTCAGGAGCTGGAGAAGCTCTGCGCCTATGTGGGCGCCGGGAAGGAGATCACCAGAAAAGAGATCGATCTGCTGGTCACCAAGAATTTTGAGACGACGGTCTTTTTGCTCTCGCGGGCGATTTTGGCGCGGCAGTACGACAAGGCGTACGCCGTGCTGGATCTGCTGTTCTATCAAAACGAGGAGCCGGTGTCCATCCTGGCGGTCCTTGCAACGGCCTATCTGGACCTGTACCGCGTGCGCGCGGCAGTACAGAGCGGCGAAAGCGCGATGGAACCGGCAAAGTACTTCGACTACCGCGGGAAGGATTTCCGCCTGCGCAACGCGGAGCGGGACGGCGGGCGCTTTTCCATGGAGATGCTGCGCGAAAGCCTGGGCGTCCTTTTGGACGCCGACCTGGCGCTGAAAAGCGCGCGCGGCAACCGCCGGACGGTGATGGAAAAACTGATTGCACGGCTTCTGCTGATTGCAGAGCGGGAAAAATTTGCAGAGTGAGGGGAACAACGTGCGCTTGAAGGTCAAAGAAGCGATTATCGTGGAGGGGAAATACGATAAAATCAAACTCTCTTCGCTGATCGACGGCCTGATAATCGAGACAAACGGCTTCCAGATTTTTAAGGACCGGGAGCAGATGGCCATGATCCGGCAGTTGGCGGAGACGCGGGGCATTTTGGTCCTCACGGACAGCGACGGGGCCGGGTTTGTCATCCGCAATTATCTCACGGGTTCCATCCCGGCGGAGCAGATCAAACACGCCTATGTGCCGGACATTTTCGGCAAGGAAAGGCGCAAGGAGAAGCCCTCCAAGGAGGGGAAGCTCGGGGTGGAGGGCGTGCCCGCCCAGACGATTTTGGAGGCCCTGCGGCGCGCAGGGGCCACCTGCGGGGAAGAACCGGCCGCGCAAAGGCGGATGATTACCAAGGCGGACCTCTATGAAACGGGGCTTTCCGGCGGGGAAAACAGCGCGGAAAAGCGGAAAAAGCTGCTGCGCCGTCTGAAGCTGCCGGAGCGTCTGGCGCCGAATGCGCTGGTCAAGGTGTTGAACAGCCTGATGGAGTACGAGGAGTTCTGTGCGCTGGTGCAGGAATTGTAAAGCCGGTTTTCCGCGTCCGGACTGGATGTGGATGCGGCGGGGAAAGCAAAAAGGGCGTGCCGTCCCGGCTTTGGGGGCGTTGATGCGCAGCTCTTTTAAAAGGCGGGGTTCTGCCTGCACAACGGAAAAGGCGCTTCAAAAGGCCGGCTCAATGGACTGCCTACAGCCCGGCGCGGCCTTTTTTGCCGCCTCTGCCCGCAAAGACAAAGGCGTTCCCGATCGGAATGCAAAAAAGATTGAAAAAAATTTGGGGTTTTCTCTTGACAATTTCTCCGAAATAATGCTATAATAACTCTCGCTGAATGCGCGAGTGCTGGAACTGGCAGACAGGCACGTTTGAGGGGCGTGTGTTTATGACGTACGAGTTCAAGTCTCGTCTCGCGCACCAAGGAAAAATCCCGGAAACCGCATGGATTGTGGTTTCCGGGATTTTTTTGTTTCCGGCATACACAAGCGGGAAGAAGCTCCGGCGCTGCCGGGGAGAGAATCCTTTTCGTAAATATATGGAATAAAGCGATAGGCGGTTTCACATAGAAAGCGGCCGGGGGGAGAACTCCGGCCGCTTTTTTTGTTTCTCTGGCTTTTTACAAAACCACCCCAGGGCTGGAAAATGGCCCGGCGCGCATCATTTTGGAATGTCAGAATCCCGAAAGGATGTGCAGAGATGTTGCCGGTAAAAATAAGCTTATACCAACCTCTGCCCCGGCAATTCCTTCAAACCTGCCCGCCGTCCATTTTTGATGCGCTGTGCTTCGGATGGGGCGTTATCCTCTAAATCGGGCGCAATAAAAATAAGCTTATACCAACCTCTGCCCCGGCGATTCCTCCAAACCTGCCTGCCATCCATTTTTGATGCGCTGTGCTCTGGATGGGGCGTTATCCTCTAAATCGGGCGCAATAAAAATAAGCTTATACCACCCTCTGCCCCGGCGATTCCTTCAAACCTGCCTGCCGTTCATTTTTGATGCGCTGTGCTCTGGATGGGGCGTTATCCTCTAAATCGGGCGCAATAAAAATAAGCCTGTGCAAACC
>DBFXIC010000449.1:0-3238 GCA_048455095.1 Anaeromassilibacillus sp. | reverse complement strand
TTTTTTCAAAAACAGGTGCGAAAGCACCTGTTTTTGTGTTATATTTTGTGCTATACTGGATGGGACAAATTGCGAGATGTTGGAGGACAAGCATGGCAAACGAAACGTTGGAACAGTTGGGCAATGCGTTGGAGGCAGCCCAGCAGAAGATCGGGGCCGTAGCCGAAGAAGTGAGTGAGCAGGCGTATAACGAGCTGGTCGCCATCCGGCGCGAAAAGCTGCGCGGCTTGCAGGAGGCCGGAAACGACCCCTTTGAGCTGACAAGCTATCCCCAGGCGGATTTTGCCGCCGAGGTGAAAGAGAGCTTTGTGGACGTGCCCGAGGGTGAACAGGGCCGCAGCGTGTGCATGGCGGGCCGCATGATGAGCAAGCGCGTGATGGGCAAGGCCAGCTTTGCGGACCTTCGGGACACCACGGGCAACATCCAGCTTTATGTCCGCCGGGACGACGTGGGTGTGGAGGAGTATCAGGCGTTCAAGAAATTTGATATCGGCGATATCATCGGCGTCAGAGGCTTTGTGTTCCGCACGAAGATGGGCGAGATCAGCGTGCATGTCACCGAGATCGTACTGCTGAGCAAGAGCCTGCTGCCTCTGCCCGAAAAATTCCACGGCCTGAAGGACCGCGAGGCGCGGTACCGCCAGCGCTATGTGGACCTGATCGTCAACCCGGAGGTGCGCAAGACGTTTGAGGTGCGCTCCAAATTTATTCGCCATATGCGCAATTACCTGGATGAGCGCGGCTATATGGAAGTGGAAACGCCGGTGCTGAACACCATCGCAGGCGGGGCTGCGGCGCGTCCTTTCGTGACCCACCACAACACGCTGGATATTGATATGTATATGCGTATCGCCACAGAGCTGCCGCTCAAGCGGCTGATCGTAGGAGGCATCGACCGCGTGTATGAGATCGGCCGTATTTTCCGCAACGAGGGCATGGACCCGAAGCATAACCCGGAATTTACGACCGTGGAGTTGTATCAGGCGTATGCGGATTTCCATACGATGATGGACATTGCCGAGGGGATCCTTTCCTCGGCCGCGCTGGAGCTGCTGGGCGGCTATGAGGTGGAGTGGCTGGGCGAAAAGATCGACCTTACGCCGGGCTGGCGCCGCCTGACTATGGTGGACGCCGTGAAGGAGTATGCAGGCATCGACTTCGGCGCCATCTCCGACAATGCCCAGGCGGTTGCCGCGGCCGAAGCCATCGGCGTGGAGCTGCCGGAGGCGGCGGAGCCCACTTGGGGCAACGCGCTGTACGCCTGCTTTGACCAGCGTGTGGAGGAAAAGCTCATTCAGCCCACATTCATCACAATGTATCCGGTGGAGGTATCTCCTCTGACAAAGCGCAGCCCGCAGGACAAGCGTTTGACGGAACGCTTCGAGCTGTTTATTTGCCACAGTGAGATGGCAAATGCCTATTCCGAGCTGAACGACCCCATCGACCAGCGCGAGCGCTTCGTCAAGCAGGCGGAGCAGCGCGAGCGCGGCGACGACGAGGCCGAGATGCTGGACGAGGATTTCCTGACGGCTCTGGAATACGGCATGCCCCCGACGGGCGGCATGGGTATGGGCATTGACCGCTGTGTGATGCTGCTGACGAATTCCAGCACCATCCGCGAGGTCATCCTTTTCCCGACGATGAAACCCATCGACTGATAAAACCATAATCTATAGTTGAATTCGCAATGGAAAACAACTATGGCAACACCGCACAATTCTAAGAGTCGAACCGCGCCGACAGATTTTTGTGACAGTTGTCGGAAAATCTGCAAGCGAGACGACGCTTAGGCATCAGCCGTGAATTGTGCGGTGTTGCCCTATATGCTGCGGAGCTCTGTGCTGTCAAACTGTGGATGACAGCATTGTGACAGCAAATTGTTGAAGAATAATGCATCGTTATGAAGAATGACGGAGTTCAAACGAATAAGCTACAGGTTTAGCAATGCTATGAGAGCACTTCTTAGAGTTCATCTGAGAAGTGCTCTTTTTTAATTTCTGCAGCAGTCTTCTGGTACGGTCGAAGGCAAAAAGGGAGGATACACAATAGGAAGGAAAGCTACAAGTCCAGACCCGATTGCAGACAAGCTGCTGGCTCATACCGCAGCACAGGCCATAACAGGCGAGCCGGTGCGAAAGCGCCTGCTTCTGCTTATCCGATTCAGCTGAATGATGTAAATGCGTTATCGCATACGAGCTGGATTTGCAAATATCACCATTGCGGCTGCGCCAAAATATCGCAGGAAAGGATGCGGTAAAAATCGTGGAGCACATCAAAACCGGATGGAGGAAAACAGAGCGGGAAAACATCTGACGATGCTGGAATAAGCCCGCTTGCGGGCAGCCGGCAGTAAAATTTTTGCGGCTGGCGGACCGTACTTGTGCCACCGGGCGCGCATGCCGGTAATACAGGGCTTTGCACGCATATGTAAAACCGGTGGTTCCTCTACAATAAAAACGCGCCCGCATCCGAAATATATCCGGCCTGCGGGGCGCGTTTTCTGTTGGCGTATTATACTTTTATCTCCGTATTCGGCCGCGCCGGGGCGAGCTTCAGGCAAAGCTCCTGTTCCTTTCCGTCGCACCGTCCCGTTGGGCAAAAGCCAAAATCTGTATACAGGGCGTACGCTGCCTGGTTTTCCGGGCTGCAGGTGAGCAGCACCGTGCCGGACGGCCCAAACGGCTTTGTTTTGATATATCGGATCACCTGCGCCAAAGCAGCTTTGCCGTACCCCTTTCGCTGGTGCGCCGCGTCGATCATGAAATGCCAGATATTGTAGGTCTGTTCCTCACGGTCGTAAATAACCATGACGTATCCGATCATCTTGTCCCCGGCGTAAATGCCGAAGGGCATACACTGGTCCCGGTACACATAAGCCTGTGCCAGACTGCGGATGGGGGATGAGACAAAGCGCTCCTGCCCATTGCCCAGCCGTAGCGCAAAGCATTCCAGAAAATTTGTTTCGTCTATCTGCGTCAATTTTATCATGACAGCCTCCCTTGATGCGAAGGGTCAGCATTGCAGGACCCTCCTGGTCTTATTGCGAAAAAAAGAGCCTGATATTTTCGCATAGTGAACATCTCCTTTGCTTGTCAGATATCTATAAAAACGCAGGCAGACCTGCGGAAGGCTGTTTATACTCCGCCCACATCGTCCAACTGGAAATCCTCGGGCAGCAGCAGGCACAGGTCTGCTTCGGGCTGGGCCACAAGGCGGCGGGACTGGTTGAGGATGGCCT
>DBFXIC010000448.1:0-2681 GCA_048455095.1 Anaeromassilibacillus sp. | reverse complement strand
GATAAGGACATCGCCTGAAAATTCGCATAGGCAGGCTGATACTCCTTTAGTAAGGCAGATAAAAAAGCGATCTGTTCCTCTGTAATTGTCGGAGATTTTGGAGCATTCCATTGGCCGTTTTTTTGGGCTTCCTCTATTTTCTTTTTGCCACAATCGGTCAAAAGTCCCTCTTCTTCAAGGCGTTTCACGAGCGCCTTGTTCTTCTCCGACCACTTGCTATTCTCCCTGCGTAGAGAAAAATATTTTTTATAAGTTTTGTCATCAATGCTTTGCATCTGTCCGTCAATCCATCCAAAGCAGAGGGCTTCTTCAAGCGCTTCGCTTGCCTTGATTGTTTTTGGCCCACCTGCTTTGCCAAATAAAAGCCAAATACCAGCACTTGAAAGACAATTCTTATGTAACCATTTCCTAAAGTCCTCTCTATTGGTAAATTCCATCATTTCGCTCATGATGCGGCCCTCCCTTTGCTCACTTTATCCGCCAAAGGCGCACAAACACACAACTCAATTTTTTCCATTCTAATATCAACGCGTGGAAATGTCAAACAGCTCATTTTATGTCATACATTTAAGAAAACATTGCGTAACTCTTTTGCCCACCTGATCATTTCTACTTTCATTGTGTCGATACAGAGGCAGAATCCCCATCTGAGGCACGGCGCGTCAAAAGATAGATGGCAGCCAGGTTGAGGTAAGCTTATTTGGGCCGGGCGCCGGATAAGCTAATTTTAGATGTGGTTGTTGTTATAGAGCAACTCTTAAGCCGGAAGTTCTTCGTAAATTTTCAACGCGTCTAAGATATGGAAGGGCTCCGTATAGTGATTCCCAGGGGCGCCCATGGTGATTAGGATGTATTCCTTCCCGTTTTTTTCGGCCAGGCTGGCGAGACAGAGCCCTGCCTCCTGCGTATAGCCGGTCTTGCCGCCCAGCAGAGTCCCTTGGGGAAAGTCCGGGGATTCGATCGCCTGGAACAGGGTGCTGTAAAACGTGATGCCCGGATGAGTGGAAGTCTCGCGGGTGGAGTGACGCTCCGCGGTAAAGACATCCCGGAAATCGGGATTTTGTAAGGCGGTTCGCAGAAGCAGCGCCATGTCTCGGGCGGTGGTGTAGTGGTTGGGGTCGTGCAGGCCGGTCGCATTGGTAAAATGCGTTCCCGTCATACCGAGTTCCTGTGCTTTTTGATTCATCGTGTCCACAAACGCTTCCTGGGAACCGGCGGCATTATTTGCCAGCGCGGCTGCGGCTTCCGCGCCGGAGGGAAGCATCAGGCCATACAACAGATCGCGGAGATAGACCTCCTGGTTAGGCTGAAACCCGGCCATGGAGGCGTTTTTTTCGTAGAGCCCGGTAAAATCCCTGTCTGAGAGTGTTACGGTGGTATCCAGATCGGGGAAGGCATCCAACGCAACGACGGCGGTCATAATTTTGGTCAGGGATGCCGGATAAGTGCGTTTTGCACCGGAGATATCCATCAAAAGTTCTCCTGTGTCCAGGGCTTCCAGTGCGGCATACTGGCTGTGGAGGCCCTCCGGAGTGGGGAGAAGAGAGGCTGAGAAAACCGTTTCTTGATCTTCCACGAGGGGGAAAGGGAGTCCTTTGTTCCAGAAAAGTGATGAGACCGCGATACTTCGGCCTGCAAGGATGAGAGAAATCGCTGCGATAAAGAGGACGAGCAGGCGAAAACCGAGCTTTCGTTTCCCTCTATTCCGCCTAGATGGGGATGTTTTCTTTCTGTTTTCCGCGGGGAAATGATGTTTGGACATCTGCGGCACTTCCTTTTTTCGACAGGTTTGTTATGATTACAACACAATTCAGGAAGCGCTGCTTTAGATTTCCCAGTCGATTTCCTTAATATTTTCTGAAAATTGCAATAAGCAGGGAATCTATTTTCCAGTTCGCCTTTGCTGGAAAAATATCCTATAGGAAGCGCAACAAAAACGACAGGAGGAAGAAGAGCAATTTTATGGCGAGGTTAAAAGATGGAAATCAAAAAAGCCGCCCCGAGTAAACGGAGCGGCTTAAAGATACGGTTTGCATTCAAGATTGATTCTTGTTATAATAACCTCACGCCGTAAGCGGAAATCGGAGATTTCCGACGGCTGAGAGAACATTGAAATTGTGGGCTTGCAAAGAACTTCCACATGGTGCAACTGGTTTACCAATGTTATTTTTTCACCATTGTATTATGTGGTACGCGCGATTTTTCTACCGGTTTCTTTCCGCAACCCATGCGGCCTTCTGCATTTTGAATTAGGTTGAACAGGGAAGAGGCAAACAGCGGGTATTCTTCGGAGAGCTGTTCCGGGGATAGGATGGGTGCCTGGTCCTTTTTGAGACCTTCCATGTCCTCCACGTCTTCGCCGCAGGCGAGCGCGTCTGCATTTGAGAGTGCGATGTCCTGCGCAGCATTGGAACGGCCGTCACTCAACCGCTGTGGAACAGAAAACAGTCCCTGTGGGTTCTTGCCATTCGCGGAGTACAACAGGCGAAACGCCTTATAGACCGCGACGCTCAGGAAAGACGAAATCTCAGTAGTTAGATGCTTGTTGTTGCATTTTTGCAGGATGCCATAGATGACGTTCAGCGAATTGGCGATTAGCTTTTTATTCAACGTGGGCAGAAGACTGCCCTTAAACACATTTTCCTTGCCTGCTGCGTCCGGCTCAGGGAGATCCTCTACCG
>DBFXIC010000447.1:0-6513 GCA_048455095.1 Anaeromassilibacillus sp. | reverse complement strand
AATGGAGCAACAGTTTTTGTTATACGAAAAAGAGAGGGAAAAAGAATATGAAAATCCCCCTTCCTCAAAACCTCCGTTTTCTCCGGCACTGCTGGAGCCTCACGCAGTGGCAAGTCGCCCTGTGGCTCGGGGTGGACCGCTCTGCCTATACCTACTACGAAACAGGCAAGACATTGCCGCCTCTGCTTTCCATCCTCAAGCTCGCCTGGCTGTTTGAAGTCAGTCTCGACGAATTGATCTTGGAGGATTTGATAGAAGTTCCGCCCGACTATGTCTGGGCCTTTCTGCACATGCCGGAAGAAGAACTGCCGGAGAAGGCGATTTCAAAGGTGATTCCCGAAGAAAAGAGCATGGAAACCGATTCCTCCGCAGGCGTCTTTGCAGAAGGGCCGCCAAAAATAGCGAAATCCCTTTAAAGATCCATTTTTCCGGGGCACCCTGCCGTTGTGCTCCATCGCAAAATCCAAATATAATGGAATCGTTCGATTTCTCCTGTTCGCCGCCCGTGCACTTTGCCGGGCGGCTTTTTGTGCGGCAAACACGGTACACCCGCAAAAATTTCCCTTCCCTGCAAGGAAAACGTCCCCAGCGTGGTATTATAAACGAGAGGGGTGAAGAACTTGCGTACGAATGCAGAGATCGAGCGCGTGGTGAACGAGTACGCCACCATGCTGCTGCGCGTGGCATATTCCCAATTGAATAACCGGGCGGAAGCGGAGGACGCCGTACAGGAAGTCCTTCTGAAATATATGGAAAAAGCACCTGAATTCCAAGGCGAGGAGCACGAAAAGGCCTGGCTGCTCCGTGTGACCGTCAACCACTGTAAGAATCGGCTGACTTCCGCCTGGTCCCGTAAGCGGACGGAACTGGATGAAGGGATTCCCGCGCTGGACAGTACGGAGATGGAGGTCGTCTCCGCCGTCTCGTCGCTGCCTGCCAAGTACCGCGCGGTGGTTCACCTGTACTATTTTGAAGGATACTCCACAAAGGAGATCGCAGACATCCTGCACAGCCGGCCCAATACGGTTTCATCCCGTCTGAGCCGTGCGCGTGCTTTACTGGCCAAAGCCTTAAAGGAGGAGATCGAATGAAACAGCAATACCAATCCGCGTATCGAAAGCTGTATGCGGACAGAGCGTTCCGGGAACAGCTGATCCACACGCTCGAAAATTATGAAGCGCCGCGCCGTGCACGGCCGCGTTGGCTGGTTCCCGCCGCGCTGGCGGCATGCATGATTGTGTTGTTCGGTCTGGGCGTTCCAACTTTGCAGCGCGTGTTGCAGCCAATCGAGACGGTTTCCAGCGTCCCGGCCGCCAATCCCAACGGCAGTGCGGTCTTGGGCAGCGACGGCCTGTACCGCGACAGCCAGATCACCAATATCTTGTTTCTCTGCACGGACGATGCAGGGGAGGGGTATAACACCGTGATGCTTGGCTCCCTGGACCGCCGCAGGGGCGCGTTCAAGCTCAGCAGTTTCCTGCCGGAATTGGAGGTGGAGACGGCAGAGGGCAAAACCCAGCTGCTTTCGGTCCTGTTTGAGCAAGAAGGGGAGAACGCCGTCTCGTTGATCGAGCAGAATTTTGGTCTGGCGGTGGACGGCTATGTGCGTATGGGCGCCGACGTCGTTGCGACAATGATCGACGCCATGGGGGGCGTGAAGGTCGACCTTTCACAGCAGGAGGCCATGTCCTTCGCCCTCAGCAGCGCCCGTGATATTTCCCTGCCCGGATTTGACGCCGGGGAATATACTTTGTCGGGGGCACAGGCGCTCTATTTTTCACGAATCCGGATGAACGACGACTTTGCAAACGAGGGCTATAGCCGCATGCAGCGGCAGCAAAAAATTGCTGGTGCCATCTGGGAACGGCGAAAGGAGAGCGCCGACAGTGCGGAAGCGCTTCTCCAAACGCTTCAAAACTCTGCTCAGACCAATTTGGACCTCTCTTCGGTCATGGAAAGCGCCGCTGGGCTGGACGTTTTCCTGGGAAATTTCGTCGCCCCTCCGGACGCACAGACCGATAAAATCGATGGCGTTGTGCCGGGAGCAGACCTTGAGACACTGGCAAAGGAGCTTGTGGCGTTCATTTATGAGGATGCTTTGCAGCAGACCGGCGTAGTGCTTGGGGAGGACGGCCTGTACCGCGACGAACAGGTGAGCAATGTGCTGCTGTGTATCGGCGCGCAGGGAGATGGGACGGACAGCGTGTTCCTGATCTCCCTGGATCAGGAGGACAAGGCGCTGCGTCTGGTGAATTTCGCGACGCAGCTTGCCATTCAGACTCCGGCATCCGGAACACAATTGGTTTGGCACATCGGCGCGGGTGCGGGCAGCGGTGCAACGCTGCGCGATAGGTTGGAACAGAACTTCGGCGTAGCGATGGACGGCTATGTGCGCATCTCATACGAGCAGGCGATAGAGGCTATCGACACAATTGGAGGCGTGCCGCTGACGCTTTCCATTGAGGATGCTGAACGGATCTCGGAGAAGACAGGGAAACTGGACGTGTTGGGTTCCCCCTACGATTGCCGCCTGACCGGCGAACAGGCTATGTCTTATATCCACCAATGGGACAAAAGCACGACGAAACGGGATCTGTATGGCATGATGCGCCATGAGACGGTTTTGAGCGCCCTGCTGGAACAGATGCGGCAGGCGGACACCGAGAAGCTGTGCAGAGAGCTTGCGAAACTGATGGAAACCGACCTCTCCGAGGAGAAACTTGCGGCGTTGCTGGAAGTGCTGCCCCTTTCGAAAAAGGGGACGCTGGAAACGGACGTGTGTCGCGTACCGTGGGATTTTACTTCCGTTGAGGAAGACAAGAGCTTTTTGTCGGCCGATCTAGAGGTATGTGCGCGCGGAATTGCGGAATTTCTCTTCGACGATTTGCCGGAGGATACCAGATGGGCCGATGTTTCGGAAGCGGAAACACTTGCGGTTGGGAACCTCGGCGCCAATTTGGCCAACGGCGGAATCGCGGTGGACAGCGATGACGGCAGCATTTATTATGTCAATTTCGGGGACAACAGCCGCATCTACCGCTGGGATGAGGAACACGGCACCCAAACTGCGCTGACGGATGTCCAGTGCCTGTATTTAAACGTGCTCAATGGCGATTTGTATTATGTCAATATGGTGGACGGCGGCATCTACTGCATCCCGGCAAAATGGAATATAACCGTCCCGATCTCTATATCCGACCAACCGCACAGCGACTTGATCGTCACAGACCAGTACTTATACTACACCCGCGGCGGGGAGATCTTCCAGCGGGAGACGAGGGCTGTGACCGACGGTTCGGACGTCGGCAGGGAGACGCAGCTCCCGCGCGTCGAGGGCGAACTGCTGGGTATCCAGTGGGGAGACGGGCGCCTGTACTACTTTATCAGGACAGAGGAAACGGGCCCCAGAGGAGAGCGCCTGATCGCCATGTACCACGACGGCGATACCCCGGATTGTACATTTTCCAACGGTGTGGAGGGCGACCGTCCGTATCTGCTGGATGGTTCCACACTATACTATTGCGATGATTTCAGCATTCGCCGTATTGCAAACGGAAAGGATACGCAGATTCTGGGTACGTCGCAACTGGTCAAAGCGCAGCAGCGCATCCCGCCGGAGGATGCGTCCATCAATGATGCAAACATCGGTACAGACGTAGACGCTCTTTACGTCTCCGGGAACGCACTGTATTTCACCGTAGGGTACCAGTTGTATCAAGCGGATATGGAAGTCCTGAACGGCAACAAGGACGGTGCGGCCGTATCCATCATGCCTGGAGCGGGGAGTGTCCATAACCTTTGTATGGCGGGCGATTATCTCTACTTTACAAGCGATTATACCCAATATACGATGAATCGCACCTGGCGTATCAAGGCGGACGGCGGTGAAGCGGCGGAAAAGGTATTTCTCACGGACGCACAGAGAACCACCTATCAGGACCGGCAGAAGCAGGCGAACAATGGCCATGAGACCTGGCGGATTCTCCCGAAGGATGTGGCAGAGGACTATCTGCGGACAAAGCTGTATCTTCCGCTGACAGGGGCGAGGGTCACTCTATTGGAGGATCGGGATAACACGACCGTGACCTACCGAAAGGATCAGACCGACCTGACGCTCTACCTATTTCAGCCAGTGACGCAGGGGGCAAGCGGTATCTGGGAGGTCGCCTATTACATCGACACCACGGAAGGGAAGACCTATCAGGCCAGTGTGAAGAACGGATAGGCCGGTTCCTCATGATCGCAACCAGACAGAAAACAACCCCGGCGGAGCTGTAAAGCTTTCCGCCGGGGTTCTGCGCTTTGGAAGAAGCAGATCATGTCTGCCTTTATGATGGAAATGCGATTTGTTATCCGGTGTGGGTATGTGTTATAATGCTCTCACGCCGTGACCGGAAATCAGAGATTCCCGACGGCTGAAAGAGCATTGAAATAACAGCCCTGCGGCAGGCTTTCACATTGTGCAACCGGTTTGCCTGTTTTGTCGCTGAAATCTGCGTTCATGTTATAATGCTCTCACGCCATAAGGGGAAGCCAACGGCGTGGGGGTTATGGCCTGTTAAAAATGGAGGAAATCGATGAAAAAGACGTATCTGGAAACAATTCTTCGCATTCTGGCATTTCTGTCAGGTGCGGGACTGTTGATCTGGTTTTGCATTCCCATCTTCTGGGGGGTGTTCCATATAGGAAACGGTGCGGGCATCCTGTTCAGCATCCTACTGATGGCAGGCGGGATTTGGTATGTTCCTCTGCGCGATTGGATGGAGCGCTCCATCCATGTAAGGGGATTTCGTATCCTGCGCAGGACCTTCTGGGGCTGTGTGGCAGCCTGCGCCGCGTGGGCAATCTTCCTGACCGTCTGTATGCTGTCGCCTGCGCCTGCGCCTCCTGAGAACGCCACCGTGGTGGTTCTGGGCTGTAAGGTCGGCAGCGCCGCGCTCAACGCCCGTATTGATGCGGCCGCAAATTACCTGCGCGCACATCCCGACGCTACGGCAGTGGCCAGCGGAGGGCTCGGGACGGCGGAAACGCAGCCGGAGGCCAAAGCAATCCGGGACGGTCTGGAACGGCGCGGTATCTCACCGGAACGCATCCTTTTGGAGGGGAACAGCACCACAACAAAAGAAAACATCGCCTTCACCCGGGCGATCATCGAACGGGAAGGGCTCAACCCTGAGATTGTCGTTATCACAGAGCAATACCACGAGTACCGCGCTTTACATATTGCCGCACGTCAGGGGATAACCGCTTATGCAGTCCCCGCACAAACGCCGTGGTATATTCTTTCCGCCAGTTATGGACGCGAATTGTTCGCACTGACGAAATTTCTCCTTTTCCCATGGATGAAATAAAAAGAAAAAGTGCATTTCTTGTAGAATTTAATGGGAAGAATTTTTGCGGTGAACAATGATCACCGGCCGAAAATTCTTTAAAAAGAACAGGAATTGCCGCACCCAAGGAAAGACGCGATAATTCATCAAAATTCTTGCCACACAATTTGCCACATCTTGCATGCGTGCGCTGAGAGCGATAGAATATATCCGCTTTTATCCGAATGCGCTGAAAGTTCTGGAATGAAACCAGGGACGAGCGCCCGCCCGAGGCCCTTCCGCGCGGGGCTTTCGCGCCGGTAAAAGCAACAAAAGAAGGGTTCATCTGGTGAGGAAAAGGATTCGGCTGCTGGCGGCGCTGTCCTGCGACCATCGGGATGAGCGCCCCGGTTATAGCGGCCCGGATGCTTCAGATGACCCTTGCGGTTCGAGCGGCGGAGTTCCCGATACAGCGGGAGTTCCGCCGTGGATTTCTTTTGTGCCGTATATTATTTTTAGAAACGTTCGCGATTGGCGAGCTTGAATTCAGCGGCCAGCATATCCGTGATTTCACGAACAACGGCGCTTTGGCGCGGGGTTAAGCCTTCCAGGATCACAATGGTGCGGTTGTCCAAACCGAGCAAATAATCGGTGGATACGTGATACAGCAGTGCCAATTCCAAAAGAATCGTAACGGAGGGAAGCGAAATATTGTTTTCATAGCTGGAGACGGCGGCTCTGGTGATTCCCAGCTTGCCGGCAACCTGCGACTGCGATAAATTGTATTTTTCCCGTAGCTGTTTTAACCGCAGGCCAAAGTCATACACTACACATCACACCTTCGTTGTAATTGTAGTATATTCATGTCAATTAGCACTTGCGTTATACACAAAGAAACGATTGTATTATTTGACAAACTGGCAAAGCTGTGATATTTTAAATATGTAGAGGATAAAATGAAAAATTTGCCCGGGCCGCGCCTGAGAGCTTAATTTCCACGTTGCAGAGTGGGAGAGAGCGCTTTTTTCCGGATATCGCCCCTCATTGCGGGTATGATTGCTCTCAGTCCGGGTAATGGCGCGTACCGATCTTTTGGTGCGCGCCAAATTGATTCCCCTTTTTGTGTGCTGTATGTAAAGTCTCCGTCCAATTTTGGATGGAACTTTTTCATAATCTCCCTACGGTAAAGAGGCCGCTCTATGCT
>DBFXIC010000446.1:0-14158 GCA_048455095.1 Anaeromassilibacillus sp. | reverse complement strand
CGCAAAATGACTACTTAGACACACCCCATAAACGTTTGTTTCCGTTGTGCTGCCAGCTGTCAGTATTCCCGCAATCGTCAATGTCCCATATTCATCAAAATATTGTAAATTGGTTTCCGTCCCGTCCAGTTCAACGAGGCCCGTCTGGTATTCCGTCATGCACACGTCCAGACCGTTTGTGCCGTCGTAGGCGGTGCTTTGATAGTAGACCGTGAGTGGGGTTGCGGCAAATATTGTATTGACCGCCGTCAAATAGGTCGATGTATCCCCGCTTGTTGCTCCTGCCTCTACAAGTCTTTCGATTGATAAAACGATACTTATAGCGCCAGTGTCGGAGTCAGCGGAATACACACCCTCATTCGTTGCACCGTATGCAGATTTTGCATATCCGAGCAGCCAATCCGACGCAATAGGAGAGGCTGGCGCTGAATCATAAATTCTATAAAATCTGGCGTATCCGCTGCCAGCATTGTTGGAAAAAACAAATCCACCTGCGCTAGAAAGCACAATCCGCTTGTCGTAGACGCTTTTCACTCGTGCCGAACATTTGTCCTGCGCCGCGCCTACGCGCCGCAAGGGACGCGGAACAGGCAGCGTAACCAGATTCTTATTTATGATTGCGCTGCTTATCCCGATCAGTTCCACAGGCGCGTCCACGGTGCCGCCTTGTGGCGTGTCTCCCAAAAACACGCTTTGCGGCTCTGGCCCATTTTTCACAAGCTCCCAGCGCGGATTGCGCGCAGGCCCGTAAATTTCAATCGTACATGGACTATCCTGTCCGCTTGGGTTTTGCAGCAAAATGCCCGGCGCGGTACTGTCAACATACCTGTAAGGGTATGTGTAGGTGTACCGCTTGGCCGCCGTGGTATCCGAATATGGTTCAATGCGCAGCGTGGAGTACCACGGCCCCAAGCGGTAAAAATCAACATCTGTTTCCGCGTATTCGTCAACGGGCGTTATTTCTTCTTTTTCCATGACAGACACGCGAACGCTGGTAAAGTACCAAACATTTTTCGGCTTATACGCCAGTGTAATAGGGCGCTTTGCAATGAATTGCAGAAATTCCGTGTATGGCTCCATGTCCATAAATGGAATCATGCCGGACACCGGGTTATATTGCGGCTGCTCGTCCACAACTACGTCGCATTGCCCGATTCTTACGGTTTCAAATTCGATTTCCATGCCGATGCCGCTTATATCCTGCAAGCATGCGTCCGGGCGCGTCAGGTCGAACTCCTCGCCCTCATTGTTCACCAATTTGATTTCACGCATGCCACGCCCTCCTTTCTGTTACACCCGCACCGGACGCACGCTGATTCCCAATCTGCGGTTCAGGTCGCGCGCGACCTTTTCCCCGTCGCGCGGTTTGTAGTTGTAAAAATTATTTGTCTGCTGCCCGATGCCACCGCCTGCGGGTGTGTTTTTCGCCTTGCCGGACAGCGGTGTAACCACCGCGCGCCCGTTCATCAGTTTTATATGCTCCGGGCCAGCTTCGGCCACAATGGCCTCACCTTCCTGCAGCACGCCTCCCTTTGCAAGGTATGGGATATTCGGGATGCTCGGAATACTCGGATGCCATGAGCCGCCGCCCAGCCAGTCCGGCAAATCAAAGCCGATTCCGTTGAATCCGCTTATCAGCTTGTTTACGCCGTCAATAGCCATATTCAGCAGGCCGATCACGCCATTAAGCGGAGCTTTTGCAATGGTGTCAGACTTTGACACCGCTTCAAGCGCTTTGCGGAAATACGCCGCGCTGGTTTCGCTCGTGTGAAACTCCCACGATTCCGGGTCGATATCGTAGCCGCCGTGCACAGGGTCGTAAATGTACAGCTTGTGCGTTACGCCCTCCCCGTTTTTATCCGTCCGTGCCTCTGCTTTAAAGCTGATTTTCAGCGCCATTGCTTGCTTCACCTCCTCCCCCGTCTTGCTTCACAGGCTCGTCGGCGGTCGATGCCGTGCCGCCGTCGCCCCAGTCGTAGTTCTTTGTTTTTGCGTACTCATTTGCCCAAGCCTCGGGGATCTCCGGGTCGCCTACCTTCCGCCTCAATTCGTTGGAATTGTAAAGCCGGGCGGCGATCAGTTTGTCCGCCTTGTCTGCAATCTCAAAAATATCCACGTGCTTGACGCAGTTCACGTCCAGCATGGCATAGTTACCTTTTATGGCTTTTTCGCCGTACTTTTTGCGCGTGATCTCCTGCCCAAGTTGGCACGTAAGGGGCGCGACGGCGTTTGACAGCAGGCCCTCCGCCGCATCCTTGGACAATCCCGCCTGTCCCGTGAATATTTCCTGCGGAATTTTGTACGCGTTGCACGCCCGGGCAAATTGCTGCACGGTCAATTTCTCAATTGCGGACATTTCGCTGGCGCTTTGAATCGCCGCGCCCGTTTGCGGTGTGTATTTGTAACCCTCCGTCAGCGGCAGCACGGCGTTTTTAGCTTCAAAATAGGCTTTGAAACGCTCATTCATCAGCGTTTCCAAGTCTTTTTCAAAGTCTGGGTCGCCGCTGGCCTGCGCGCCGATCTCCAGCGTGCCCCGCATGCCTCCGGCGCGCTTGTAGTTCGACGCGCTTGTGCGCAGCATATCGCCGTAAAGCGCCCCCAGCTCGCCCAGCATGGCCCGTGCTTCGCTGTTTTGCGTGGTGATATAAATTACCTCGTCGGAGGTCAAACGCCGTTTTATGGCCGTGTCTCCGCGCAGGACGATGCCGAAAAACTCATCCGGGGCCGTGGCGTGTTCCACGCGCTGGAAGCTCTGCGCCACCAGCATTTGCCCGTTCACCTCTACCAGAAGCGCCTCGCCAAAGTACAGCGCCCGGGCGAAAAGCTCCCGCCTTAGCTGCATGGCGTTCTGGTTGATATTCGGCTGCACGTTCCACGCGTAATGCTCCAGCCCGTGCAGCTCTTTGTTTTTGTGGAATGTCCGCACCTCTGCGCGGGCAGCCGTTTCCGCAATCAGATTTACACACGAAAAAATCGCAAGCTCCATCACTGCCGCGCGCGCTTCTCTTTCGCTGTAACTGGCCGTGCTTACGTGGACAATCGGAGCGGCTGCATCCTGTTCTCCGCCTAAAAACGTGCTCCTGATAAATTCAACAATCCGCGTGGCCGTCCCCTCCTTCCTGTCAGCGTAAAAAACAAAGGGCGAAAAGCCTTTCAGCTTCTCGCCCTCACCGTATCACATGTTGAGGCGGCAAAAACAGGAAGTCCACGCCCAACCGCCCCGCTTTGATGAAAAAGAAAAGGCGCAGCCCCTTCGGCTGCGCCCGCGCGCCCATTACCCGGCGCGTTTATCCCTGTATTTCGGCCCGTACTTGGTGATTGCGTAATACTGCACCATGTTATAAATCTTGCGCATATCATCCGCCGCCACCCATTCCAGCAGTTTATTTATCAATTTCAGATAATGCTCATATGTCATTTTTTCTTCCATGCTGTGCTCCTTTCCGCCCATTGCGGGCCTATCGCTTGTGAAGCACCCGAAAGCGTGGTATAATAGATTTACCGCTCTTTCGGGTGCGGTGTGGATAAGGCATTGCCCGGTGATTTCCAGTCGATGGGCAGTGCCTTATTTTTTTGTCAGTCGCTTGTGCAGCTCGTCAACCATTTTTTCAAGCAATTCCGTCTTTGTCTTTCCCGTAATTTCCGCGCACTTTTGAAACTTTTTCACCGTCGTTTCAGTTGCTCGGAGCGCAATCTGCCTGTTTTTTGGTTCACTTCCTGCAATCGGCCGTCCCATTCTTGGCGACACCGTATCACCTCCAATTAACGCCTAGGCATAATATAACATATGTCTAGGCGTTAGTCAATAGGCAAGCATAAAAAACCAGCGGCCCCGCTTTGAGCCGCTGGTTTCTTGTCTTATCGGTTCGCCTGTAAACGCTCCGCCAATGCTTCACGCAGTACGCCGGATACGTTGATTTTTTCCCGGGCGGCTTCTCTGTCCATCCAGTTCGGGATCGTCACATTTCGGCGCACCATTTTGTTGTCGTTTTTTCTTCTGTACTCCTCAAAATCCACGTCCACAAGGGAAACAATTGTCTTTCCATCTTCGGCAAACGTACCGTTTTCCGGGTGAATTGTTTCCATGCTCGACGGCGCGTGCAGCGTCTCGCCCTTATCCTCCAGAAGTACGCCGCGCTGCCCTATCGCATCACGCGCCATTTCTATGGCATCCGCCATATCGGTTCCCTCTGTCAAAATCTCCAAATCCGGCACTTCGACAAGAACCGCGCCCGCCGTTTGTGTGAACAAAACCGGGTATATTCTTTTTTTCATTTCGCAGCCTCCATTGCTTGTGTCTGGTTCAGTTTAGTGTTATTCGTATAGTATATTCATCCGATGGGTGGGGGCTTAGTCCAGCCCCCACTTTTTCAGGATTGCTCTTGCTAATCTCTCGTTTATTTCTGTGTGTCTCGGAACCTGTTCTATGTCCTTGCCTCTGGTGTAAACATCGTGGTTTCCGCCGTTCCGTGCCAACTTGAAGCCCGCATTTTCAAGTTTCTTTATCAAGTCCCGCCGCTTCATTCTTTGCGCTTTCCCCCTTTCTTCCTTTGATTATATTATACACATTTAGTGTGTATATGTCAATAGCTTTTTTGAAAATAAAGCAGCACCGGGCCAATATTTTACGGCCCGGTGCTGTTTTATCCGTAGGTATACACGCCCAAGTTCCTGGGCCGCTGCTGCTGGTACGGTTCCAGCCTGTCCGATACGATGAACGCAGCCACAAACGCCATGAAGCCGTCCGTTTTTCGGCTCTTGGGTTCGATTTTCTCAAAGGTGACATTGCCTTTTTTATCCACAACTTGCTTTGTATTCCCCACATACCAGCGCATAAGGCTGTTTTCTCCCCATATTATCGCGTCGGCGTTAAACGCCTTTTTCAGGCTTGGGGCTATTGCGGATTGCTCCGGCAAGTACGTCAATTTGTAGTTTCCGTCCTCTTTGCCTTTCTGCGGAATAAAGCCCGCTGCCTTTAAGTATTTGCCCATGAGCGTGAAGCGGTAATGGTCTATCGCGCCGTAGATGAATTTATATTTTTTCCGCTGCTCTTGCAGCCAGTCCACCACCAGCGACGGCTCCATGTCCGGCTCGTCAACAAACGTCAGGTGTCCGCGCTGCTCCGCCTCTGCAAGCGGGTATTGGATTCGGTGCAAATCCTTGCTGTGCTTGCACACCCATGTGTGGGTAATCCAGTAATACGTTCCGTCCACAAGGAACAGCAGGCCCGCCGCCATAAAGTCCGATGTACTGGCGTAGTCAATCCCCCACACGCACGGCTTGCCCGTGAGGTCTGGCACCTCCCGCGCCGTAGCTTTCACATGATCCCAGCTTGTCACCTCCGCGTCCTTATCGCCTTGCGGGCGGTTCATCCGCTTTGTCATAAATCCCGGATGCCCCACAGGATCGTCCAGCCATTCGGCGTACTCCAACATAATTTCGTCCATGAGGTCGCCAAAGTATTGCAGGCTCGGATTTGCCTTGTGCCAGTTCTTCGGGTCTCTGGCCTCGTCGTCGCTGTCCAAGCGGCAGATAAACGGCAGCATGCCGCCGTCCTCCTTTTCCCCGGCGAGAATCGCAAGGGCCTTTTCCAGTGTTGTGTCCAGCGGGCCGTCTCGCACGTCGCCTTGCGTCGTTACGATGGTGCGGCGCGGGTGCGGCACCTTACCCAATCCCGTAACCGCTACGTCAATGAGCTTCGTGTTTTCATAGGCGTGGAACTCGTCAAAATTCACTTTGCCCGGCCGGCCGCCGTCCTTTGTACCGGGTGCGCGGGTGTGGTATTTCCATGTGCTGCCCGTCGCCTTGTTGGTGATGCTCTCTTTCGTCCAGTCGAATTTACGGCGCATTTTCGCCTCGTTCGCTTCAAGCACTTGCGTGCGCACTTCTTCAAACGATGTTTTCGCCTGTTCCTCGGACGTTGCAAAGTCGTCGATATTGTACGCCGGAATGCCGTTCACAGGTGTAAGCAGCGCGAAATTTTCAAAGGACAGATAACCATTTTTGCCCGCGCCTCGCCCTACCAGTATAAACAGGATGGGAAAGCGCGGGCGTCCATTTGGGCGATATGTGCAGCAGTGGAGCGCAAAACAGAATTTTTCCCAAGGCAGCAGCCGAAACGGGAAGTATTGCTGCAGGTCGAAGTACCGGGCCAGTTGTTCCTCGTCAACCTGTATCGTTTCTTTGCCGTCGAGGATTTCCAGCCATTCGATAAGCGCTATCTGCTCCCGGCCCACGAGCACGGGCGCGGCGCGTACTCTTTCCGCATATTCCCGGATCGCGGCGCAATTAAAGATTCCCGTCGTCATCCGGCGTTTGCACCTTCTCCGTGGTCAGGCCCATTTGCTTTAAAATATCAAGCATGCGCTGGTTGTACAGCACGGCCAGCTTAGCGCAGTCGTTTTGCTTTTTGTACTTTTTCCCCGCCGCCGATACTGCATCGACCATCAGCCCGTTTTTTCGCACGTCGGCCTGCGCTTTCTTCATCTGCTGGTAAAAAAACACGTAATCGTCCAGCATTGCCTTGAATGTGGGCGTGTCCGCCCCCTTGGCTTTCAACTGCGTTTCCAAATCCGCCTTGATTTCACGAACCGATGCCACCAGCACCGCCTCCTCCCGGTTTTTAAATTTCGGTCTCGTTTTTACGAAAAAATGCGGTTTTTTCACCGCTTTTTTCGCAAATTCCTTTGTACCCGCGCGCGTATGCTCCCCCAATTTTCCCTCGCGCACGCGACGAGGGCGGAAAGTCGGGCATCCCCCTCGGTCTTTCCTAAGCCGCTTTGGGATACCCCATAGGGGGCGGGGGGCTACCAACGTTCTGGATATTTTACCGCCGCCGCTTTGTGATGTTCGTGCCAATGGCAACTATCGCAAAGCACCTCCAAATTCCTTTTGCCCCCCGGTGTGTATTCCATCAGGGCAAGGTCTGGCCGTTCCCTTACCCTGTTGACATGGTGTACTGTCAGATATACCACGCTGCCGTCCTCCCGCCTGTCGCCCTCTGTCACAATCAAGCCGCGCGCTTTACAGCGCTGGCACTCTCTGTGCTGGTTCCGCAGCGCACGCGCACGAGCACGCAGCCACAGCCCGGATGTATAGAATTCATGCAGCCTGTCCTGTGCTATAAGCTCCAGTATCCAGCACGCAGGCCACTTGTTCGGGTCGTATTGCATGGCGCGCTCTCTCCTCTATGCTATCGCCTATCTATGCGGCAAGGAAAGGAACAGCGCCCCTATAACCCGCACAGTCTGTCAAGCGCCTGTGTATGCTTATCCCTCGCCCACCGCTCCGATCTGTCCATCTTTTCGCCCACGCGCTCCAGACTATCGCCGTTTATGTAATGCAGCACCAGCACCGCGTTTTCGCTCGGGTCTTGTATCCGCCCAATCAGCGCCAGCACTTCTCCGCGCGTGCGCAGGCTCTCCTCCACATTCCGTGCTATCTCCTGTTCCAGCTTTCCAATGCTTTGAGCCGCGTCCGCCGCTTCTGCGCCCTGGCACTGCTCCAGCATTCGGCGGCGGATGCGTAACTGGCGCAATTCTCCGGCCATCTGCCGCTCTCTCACAATCGCGTCACGGTATCGCATCAAGCTGGCTTTCATTTCTTCCCGCTTCATTCTCGTTTCTCCGCTTTGTGCCTCTGGCGTGCAAGCTCTTTCCGCGCCCGTCTGTCCTCTCTGCGTTTCTTTTCTTCCGGGCCTGTGAGCCTGTCAAAAATGCGGTTGACACGTTCCCACAGTAGTGCAATAAGCATTGCTGCAATGATTCCAATTGCCGCAGCAATAACCAGCGCGGCCGCTACCGCAAGCAGCGCCATAAGCAAGTGCATGCAGATGTCAAACACGTACAAAAAAGATTCCAGCATATCTTTTCCTCTTTTCTCACGTTGCAGGCGCAAGGAATGCCGCTTTGGTTTCCCGTGCAATCCTGTCTTGTGCGATATTAAAATATCTCTCGTCAATTTCAAACCCGATAAAGCGCCGCCCTGTTTTAACCGCAGCCACTGCCGTGCTGCCGCTCCCAACAAAGCAATCCAGCACCAAATCGCCCGGCGCGCTGCTATTGGTTATAATCCGCTGCATAATTCCAAGCGGCTTTTGCGTTGGATGTGCTTTTTCTCCATCCGAAACACGCGCGCCGGAAGAAAACGCCTTTTCCGTCCATACATTCGTTTCTCGTCTGATTGTCTGCGAATTTACAGCCCCATAAATCATCAGTTCGTGCGTATTTCGGTAAAAATTCCCGGCACCGCTCATTTTGTCCCAAACAATCATATTGCGCACAGGTAGATAGTCTGCAAATATCGGGTAATAAAACGCATATCCGCGCCAATCGCAAAAAATATAAAACTCTCCGTCCTCGGATAATATGCGTGCAAATTCCTGCGCAAGCTGTGCGAAAAACGGGCGGCTGATTGCCAAATCGTTGAACGCGCCTTTCTGTCCGTTGTGCGTAAACCCTTGGAAGTACGGCGGATCAGTCGCTACCAGCTTAACGCTTCCTGTTTCTATTTTTTTGATACCCTCCAAGCAATCCATATTGTAGATTCTGTTCGTTTCCAGCATTTCGCCGCCCCTTTTTCGTCTATTCGCACTTGTGCGGTTTACCGCATGCGTTATCACATGTTTTTAAATTCGTTCCACGGTATGGGCACCAATGGTATTGCGCCGCTTCTTCCGCGCTGATCGGCTGATATTCGCAATCTTCTTCTTTCCATAACTGCCCGGCCTGCCCTTCTGTCAGAGGCCCCACAATCAGAAGCCGCCCGGCATCCTCCGCGTGTTCCCAACGTCCCCGCCGAATTTTGCCCATGTAGTATAAATCCCGCACCCGGCGCGGTTGTCCGATTTCCGCCTGTGCCGTCAGATCCACTTCCGGGCGTCTCCTACCCGTCCAACGCAGCCCGCCAGCTTGTCCCACACATTTCCAGCCCGCAGCACGCAGGCTTGTGCCCGGTTCGTTATCGAGTATGTAGGTAATCAGTTTATGGTATCCCATAGCACGCGCAGCCCTCCACGCCGCCGCGTAAAGCATGGAACAGGCATTGCGGGTTCCATCGGTACAAAGACGATTTACTTCAAGTGTCCATCCATCATCCAAGTAACGGGCAACCGGGCGACCTACGATGGCTACACCGACAATATTCTCCCCGTCTGTGCATCCAACGGAAAATTTGTGGCCGACAACCGGCTTATGATGCCTATGATGCTGCTCCACAAAAGCGTTTGCCTCTTTAAGCGACACCGGGCATACTTCAAGCATTGTTTTCGCCCCCCATCGCATCCAGCGCGGCCTCGGCGGCTTCGCGGGTCAGAAAGACGGTTTTGCCAATTTGGGGGATATCGCTCCACCAAAATTCTGTTTCTCTCACATAATCAGCCCCGTCAAGTTTTCTTGCATGCGAATAAACAGGACTTCCGATTTCGCACGGCAGCACCACAAGCCGCCCCTCTTTCTCCGCCTGCGCCAGCTCGCGGAGGCGGTCAGGTGACATGCCAAGTGCCTGCCCGGCTAATTTTAGTATTGCATCCTCGTTAAACGCTCTTTTCATATCTTCTTCCGCTTTGCCGCCTGCGGCATGCGCATTCGTATTCTCGGTGACGAACCTGCCGAGCGTGTTGCCTTTGAGGTCGAGTACAACGACTTCCCGAACTCCTTGGCGTAACATACCGGCCCGTACCCCGCCTCCACCGCCGCTGGCGTCGTAAGTATCCTGTGGCATTTTCTGCACCTTGCCGGCATTACGCACACCTCCAAAAAACATGTGGTTTGTGGCCCAAAGAGCGAACAGCGCCGCGCCGGCCGTCAATATCCATTCCCCTCCTACGGCCCAATAGCCGCGCTCTGCATACGCATATGGGATTGCCCAGCGTGCCACCGCCCAGCCTGCCAGTACCGTTACCAGCAGCTCCACGGCGACGATAAGCGCATATGCCAGTGCCAGCCGCCTATTCTTCCTGTGTCTCATATGGCCACTCTCTTTCACACTGAAATTTCTGTACCACGGCCCATTCTTCATTCGGGAGAACGACACCGTGGAAGTCCTGCATCGCTTCATCCATTCCGCATCCGTCACAAACCGTGATGCCTTTGAAATGCCGTGACGCCGCATTGGTGTGCAAGCGCTGTTTCATGCGGTACCTGCCGCAGCGCGGACATGGGATAAGATCGGCACGACCAGCGTTGGCATTCTGCATGTCCGCATATCGCCTCAAGAAAAGCTCTGTTGAACCGTCAAGAGACGAACGCTCCTTTTGACAGTCACATTTTTCTCCCGGGTCTAAATGGGCGCCGCACTCTGTGCAAGTACTGTATTGCACGTCAAAACCTCCTCTACCTGATCTTCATCCACGAAATACTTTTTGCAGAAGAACCTGGACGGGACGCAGCCGCGGCGCGTCATATAGCCTTGTTTCTTCAGCTCCCGGTTCAGCTCCGAGATAATCAAATATGCCTGCGACCTGCTGTACCCCGTTATCGCCATCACATCATCCGATGTAAGGAACGGTCTCATTTTCCATCACCTCAATCCGCAAATTTCACGGCCATAATAGCGGCCGAAACATCGTCAAGTTCTTTCAGCACCCTTTCCCAGCGAGGCCGCTCTTCGGGCGAAATTACGCCATCACAAGTGATATCCAGCACCTCTTCACGGCACTTTAGGAAGTCGTTCAGCTCCTTCTGGAGCCGCAAAATAGCCGTCGGGAGATCCTGCAATTTCACATCCGGCAGGAATGATGCGCACGCCTCGCTCGACCTGAGATGGGACACTGCAAGGTACTGGCAGTTGTAAAGGTCCATCATGCGCACAACCACTTCACCCGGCGGCACGCGCCTCCCTGTTTCATATGCGCGCAAGCTCTCCACTGATATGTCCAGTAGTTCAGCTGCACGCTCCTGGGAATAACCGGCTATTTCGCGCGGCTTTTTATAGATATTTCGGTTTTCCGTCTGCATGGTGAATTTTCCTCTCTGGCGGTAAAATAGTAATGGCTCAGGTTTTATCCGCCGCGTCTATGATCTTCGCCGCTTTCGTCAGCACTTCGTTGGCGCAGCCGACAACATAATTCCCTGACAGGATGCTGGAAAGCGTGGATTCCGAAAGGTCCGGGAAACCGTCTTTGCGAAGTTCCCCTAAAAGCCACCGCTGCGTGCTGGGCTTTCCCTGTTTTTTCAGGATCTTCAGCTTGATGCCGATATCCAGTGCGTCTACTCCCATGTTTCTCTCCTTTCTTCGTTAAAAAGTTATTGCGCAAAACCGCTTTGAATGGTATCATTTGAGTGGGTATACAGATGCTTTTTTGGATGTAGGTCCATAAGGCTTATTTTGTTATAGCCATTTCCCCTTTCTTTTGGCCGAAGCAGCCTTTCAAGCGTACCCCGCCGGGAGGGATGGTCACCGCGCGAAAGGCGAGCGCGGCATCCGCCAGGATACGCTTGAAGCGCCGCTCCGGCGCCGTGTTTCAAAAAGGCATTTCTGTCAGCGCCTTAGAAAAGCTCTTCCACGGTGCTACCCAATGCCTTGGCTATCAGCTTGGCGGTTGAAACGGAAGGGCCTTGCGCCCCCTTTTCTATTCTCTGATAGCTTTTTAGCGAGATGTTTGCAAAGTCGGCAATTTCCTGCTGCGTTTTGCCTTGCTGTTCCCGCCTTTCACGTAAACACGTATTCATTCGTCTCCCTTCTTAGGTCGTTTGCGTCCTATTTTGCATCCATTATAGGTCGTAAACGTCCTATTGTCAAGTATTTTTTAGGGGTGCTTCTATGGATTTTTCAACACGACTAAGAGAGCTTAGGAAATCCAAAAACGTAAATCAAACCGCTCTTGGTAATGATGTCGGCGTTACATTGAAACAAATTCAACGATATGAACATGGATTGAATGAACCGACACTTTCCGTCCTCATTGCCCTCGCGGACTACTTCAACGTGTCGCTGGATTATCTCTGCGGCCGCTCGGACGAAAGATAGAGGTCATGACATGATTGATTTTGCAACACAATTAAAGACTATTCGAAAAAGCAAGGGTGTCACACAAAAACAGCTTGCACAAGCTGTTGGTGCCAGCGAACGAGGAATACAGAGTTATGAAATTGGAGAACGGAAACCCGCATTCGACCAACTCCTCGCCCTCGCGGACTACTTTGACGTATCTCTGGATTACCTTGTGGGCCGCTCGGATGTGAAGGAGAAGCAATGAGCCATTTGCGCGACTTTGCCGACCGCATTGACGCCCGTAAGCCTTAGTCGTCAGAAACGGTCGTTCTCCGTTCAACACAGAAATCAAAGTGCACTGCTTCAAAAAGAGTCTGTTTCGCCTGCTCGGAAAGATGTGCCATTTTGGCGACAGACGGCTCTTGCTTGTCCAATTCGTTTCTTATCGCAACGACCGCATGATAAGACAGCCGAATGAGTTCTTCCAGCTCGGATATATTGATTACCCGTTCGCTTACGTACTTCATGATTTTCTCCTTTTAACCCGTTGTGGTTGCTCACCGTTGTTGTCTCTTCGGCCGCGCCGAAGATCCATTGTGGCATCGAGGTATCGTTTCCACATCTTCTGAGAGATGCCCCTGCCGGAAACTTCTAACTGCTTCGTTAAACCGAAACATCTTTTCGAGTTCCAGGCCCAGCGCTCTGCTGTGAAGCGTCATAAGCTGTTTGGTGGTTTCACTGAGCACATCTTCTCCCGTGTAATAGTCACAGCGCAGATCAACGTACTGGCGAAATAAATTGCGGTATATTATGCAATCATTCTCGGGACATGTGATTTCAAGCACACCGCCTACCGCGGCAACTTTGCATGGGATGCGATAGAATTCCATGATGGTTCCTCCTTGTGTGGTGTTCGTGCTCACCGTTCAGCACGCCCCGCTATTAATTCGCTGCCCTATGGGCAAATTCATAGTGAGTGAGGTGCATTTGCATTGAACAAACTTTTGAGTTTACCCGTTCCAATACACAGACCAAGCAGCCACTGGCGCGCGCGCCACTAAGCTGCGGGCAAGTACCACCTGTGTGCCGCCGGCTAAGGGTAGTCCGCTCAACGAGCGGGCTGGTGGAACCGGAACCACCTAAGCGGCGGCGTGACCATCTTGTCCTATCTTGCTTGTCGGACACCCGGCGGGTTATGACGCCTCAGATGCGCCGAAAAACACCGCGGCCGGAACGGTCATTGAGGTAAACAACTTCGGGGGGTCCGCCCCTTCGTAGCAAGCGCAAGGGGCGGGGTTCTGTTCATTGCAGCGGAACGCGCTGAACGGTGAGCACGATTATTTCTATTCGGGGTTGGTATCGCCCGAAGATGTCATACTATTACCGAACAGCTTTCGCGGATCGTCATAGCCGAACAGGTTTAGCAGCTTGATAAGGACGTCATACGATGGCTTGCGGATACCTGCTTCGATATTTCGATATGCAGCCTTTGTGATACCTACCGCATGAGCTACCTCGGTTTGCGTTAATCCCCGCCTAACCCGCTCCGTTTTAATCATCTGGCTCAACTTTTCTCCTTTCTTTCAAAAGTATTCAATTTGAATACATCCACATTATAGTATTCAGTTTGAATACTGTCAAGGGGTGATTTAATGTTTTTTTCTTTTTCCTTTGAACCGTCGGTCTTTGCTGCACGAATCAAAGCCTTGCGAATTTCCCACAACCTGACAATGGATGCGCTCGCAAAAGAGATTCATGCGACCAAGGCCACCATAGGAAACTTTGAAAACGTCAACAAGAAGCCAAGCCTTGATGCAATTCTCGCTCTTGCCGACTACTTCAACGTGTCCGTAGATTATTTGCTGGGCCGCACTGATAATCCTGACGTGAATCAATAGTCCCCTTTACTCCTCGGCCACGCTCTCCAGATAGCCGATGGCTTCCTGCAATGCTTCCTCGGCGGATTCCATGCTCTCGCTGGCTTCCTCCGATTGCTCGTACCTCTCAGAATTCTGGAGGCTCTCCGGCATGTTGTCCCGGGCCTCGTCCTCTTCCTCGCGGATGGTCTCCAAGCGGTCTTTGAGGGTGCTGAGCTCCTCCATCAGATCCGAGATTTTTTCGCGTCGTTTGTTGTTCATGTGTGGTGTTCCTTTCTTTTAAAAAGTTTTTGTCTGTGGTTATATAATAATCCACCTTTTGTTTAGTTTCAAGTCGATATTCTCAATTT
>DBFXIC010000445.1:0-15062 GCA_048455095.1 Anaeromassilibacillus sp. | reverse complement strand
GTATAATCCTGAAGGTAAACCTTATCTTGAATACAAAAAATCAACATGGCGTCCTTTTGAAGTGGCCGGCCGTGCAGCGGAAAACTGGCCGGTAGCACTGGCAAAGATTATTAGTAGTCGCTTGATAACGCCTGAAACGTTTTCGGAAATTTTGGGTTCTATTTATCAACATGCGAAATTTTTACGTATGCATCACTGGAAAACGGGAAATCACGCCTGCCTTGAGGTGGCCGGCTTAGGTGTGCTCTCCATATTCTATCGTGAGTTCAAAGAGGCAGCAGCATGGAGGGCCTATGCCGTAGGCCTGTTGGAAACAAAGTGGGAAGATCAGTTTTATCCCGATGGGTATTCAAGAGAGATGTCCGGGGCTTACCATTGGGTGGCATTGCGAAATTTTTTTGCATTCTATCAGGTTGCGAAACACAACGGCATGCAAAATATTTTTTCTGAGACATATGTACAATGGCTGCGCAAAGCTGCAAAAGCAGAGTTTGACCAGCAAAAACCGGATTTTTCTCTGCCTGTCACGAATGATTCCAATGTATCGACCCGACATAAGATGCAACTGCAAATTTTATCTGACTTGAATGGCCCCGAAGAGACGGAATACCGCCTTTCAGATGGGAAGCGCGGCAGAGCACCGCAGCGAACTTCCTGTTTTTATCCGCACGCCCGGCTCGCGGTCATGCGTACAGACTGGACGAGCGATGCGGTTTATGCCTGCTTTGATATGGGTCCTTGGGGCGACAATCACATGAATGAGGATCAACTCAACCTTGAATTTTCCGCCTACGGGCGCAATTTGCTGGTGAACAGCGGCCGCTGGCGCTATACGACAAGTCCGGGTGTGGACTGGCTTGAGCGGGCGCAGTATTTTAAAAGCACTTTAGCTTACAACAGCGTTTTGTGCGACGGCATGGGACAGGTACACGGGGATGCTGAAGGCGTTATGGCTCTGCACAACGGTTTTGATTATGCTTGCGGTCATTTTAGCGCGGGGTACGGCCGCAGTGGCGCACCCACTATCAGCAAGGAGCGGGGAGGTAGTGCGGAACTTGTGTGTGAGATTGACGGTGTAGTGCATAGCCGCGAGGTATTTTTTGTAAAAGAAACGGGCTCTTTGATTGTACGCGACACACTTTGCGCTGATGAGCCTCATCGTTTTACACAGGTTTGGCATATGACGGGGGGACATGTGGAGCGTGTAGGCAATATATGTTTTTCAACCTTTACGGATGCAAATTTTGTGATGGTACAGCTTGGAAATCCCGAAATTGAACTATTTCGTGGCAGTAAAGAACCGTTCAAGGGTTGGAACTGTCCGGCGTATGACCATATGGTTGCCGCGCCGGAAATCAATGCCAGCCTGTATGGACGGCAGGCCGTGTTTGAGACGCTGGTATTGCCTGTGCGAGGAGCCGTTGACAGAAATTCGTTACCAGTCTTTGAAAAAAAGGGAAGCAGGGAGAAAGTCGTCTATAATGCTGCTTTTAGAGGGATGCACGTTTCGGTACAAGCTGGAGCAGAGTGGGAACTGTTGTAGCAGAGAGAAGGAGAAATTTTCCATGCAGTATATTGAAGATATAAGGATAGTGCATGAAAACGCACAGACAGAGCACGGGCGCAGGCTAATGGAAAGAATGCATACGGATGTACAGTGGTTTGCAGAAAATTTTGAGGATAGTCCTAAGGCGCTCAGTGGGTGGGGGCACCATTATTTCTGTGTGCAGGACGGAGCATTTCTGAATTATGACCGCACGCTCCCCCACTCCCACCGCTGCCCAATTTGCGGCGATGTATATGAGGGTGGAAACTTTGACGCCGCTTGGATCTATCTTTATCGTTATGAGGCGCTGATGTCAGCAATCGAAGCAGCCGCACTCTACCGTCTTGAGGGAAATGAGGTATACCTCCAGCACTTTCAGCACATCCTCAGCTTTTATAGCGACCATTATCAGGAATTCGAAGTGCATGGCAAGGGTCCAACGACCTCGGGCAATGGAAAAATCACTCCGCAGGCGTTGAATGAAGCAATTTTTCTCGTCAAGGCAGTTAACGGGCTGGAGATATTGCGGGAAGCGTTGTCCAATTCTTTTGTGCAAGATGTTTGCCGCAAGCTTCTGATTCCGGGAGCGCGTTTTGTTAATGAACAGAAAAAGATTATTCATAACATTCCCTGCTGGATTAACTCGGCTGTTGGCGCTGTGGGACTATTTGCAGGCGACGATGAACTCGTCCGGCTGGCATTTGACGCGCCTCTCGGTTTAGCCGATCAGGTGCGGCGCGGCGTTACGAAAAGCCATTTTTGGTACGAAGGTTCAATCCATTACAACTGTTTTACGCTGGAGGCATTTCTCAACCAGATACTGATGGCGCGTATCCATCAGAAAAAGATACCTGAGGATGTGGATAGGGCGGTTTATGATATGCTGTTGGCTCCCTGTCAGATGGCGTTTTCAAATGGGGTATTGCCGAATCCCAATGACGGTTGGCCGAATTTGAACTTAAAAACATATAGTTATCTTTATGAGATGGCGGCTAAAATCTACGACAGCGATGAGCTGCGCCATATTCTGGCGGACATCTACTCCCAGCAGGCCCAGCGTACTGCATTGCCGATGTCTTCACCCGTGTATGCAGGGGATTATTGCCTGGAATGGTTGCTTTTTTCACGACCGATGGGGTGGGAGGTGAAACGCCTAGAAATATGGTCCGAATCGGTTAATTTTGAGCCTTCCTGCTATGCTATGCTGCGTGAAGAGAATTGCGAGATTTTTTTTAAATATGGTCACCGCTCCCCGAGCCATGCGCACCCGGATAAAATGAATTTAGAGGTAATGGCGTTCGGTGCGCCTATTTCGCGCGACCTTTCCAACTGCGGCTACGCCGCACCATTGTGCAACGAATATCATCGTACTTCTGTTGCGCACTGCACAGTCGTTTTGGATGGATATTCACACCCTGATACTCAGCCAGGAGAGTGCCGGTTTTGGCGGCAACATCCTGCAGCGCTTTCTGCGCATGTGAAAAATGCGTATCCAGGCGTTGATTTTGTACGTTCTGTGACATTGAAAAAGAATGGGTTTTTTGATTGCTTTGATGTACAAAGTAGAGAGGAACATATAATTGACTGGTTTTTCCATGTGGAGGGAGAACCCATATCCCCGCCGGAGAGTGAAAGCGCTTCGCTTGGATTTGAGCAAGACGGATATCAGCATTTGAAAGAAGTGCGGGTAATTAACAGTGCTGCGCCTCTACTGAGACTCTGCTGGCGATTTGCAGACAGAGTAGTCGGTATACAGGAATTGAAAATGCAGGGCGTAAAGGCGTATTTGTGCAAAAGCTATGATAACCCGGTCAACCGTCTGCGTTGGACGGTAATTTTACGCGCTCATGGTTGCGACGCCTGCTTTTCTCAGAACTGGCAATTCCAAAAAGAAAGAGATGATATGTGATGGAGCAACATCGGGCAAATACAAAAGATTTTGGCCGTCCACTCCCGGTAGAGCCGATGCGGGTACGGCGTACATACAGTGGCGGCGCAAAAATTGATGGTTGGCATGGTGAAATCGGCAGGTACGGCTGTACACGCCCGGAAGAGTGGATTGCATCGATCACCGGAGCAATCAATCCGGGCTTTCCGGAAGAACCTGACGAAGGCCTTTCACGTGTGAAGTGGAATGGTCAGGAAAGGCTGCTGCGTGATTTGATTGATGAAAATCCAGAACCAATGCTTGGTACAGAGCATTGCGCCGCCTTTGGAAAAAACCTCGGCATTCTCGCCAAGATGATTGACTCTGCAGAACGTTTGAGTATCCAAGTCCATCCAGACAAGGCGTTTTCACAACGATGGTTTCACTCTAAATATGGAAAAACGGAATGTTGGTATATTTTAGATGTACATGAAGTGGAAGGACAAAAGCCCTATCTTCTGATGGGGTTCATGCCCGGTGTGACGAAAGAAAAATGGCGTCATTTATACGAAACACAGGATATTGCAGGTATGATTGGCAGTATGCACATAGTGACACCAAAACGCGGCGAGGTTTGGCTGATTGAGGGGGGGCTTCCACATGCGATTGGGCCCGGTTGCTGCTTGATTGAGTTGCAGGAGCCGACGGATTATACCTTGCGGACAGAGAGGCGGCGTTCGGACGGTAGCCAGCTCCCGGAACAGTTAATACACCAAGGCGCAGGGGATGAGGGGCTGCTGGAATGCTTTCACTATGATGCCGTGGGCGAGAGCCGGTTGCGTGCGCAACATTGTATTTCACCGGAGATGCTGTTCGATGAAATTGCGGGTACATGGCGAAAGTTGATTGGAGAACCGGAAACGACATGCTTTTCCATGGCGAGCGCCAATATCCAAACAGCGCTGCATTTTGTTGCAGACGGATTTTCCGTTGCGGTCGTGATCAAAGGAAACGGACGGATTTTCTCAAGCGGTGGGCAGACCATCGTCAGGCAGGGGGAACAGATGTTCTTTCCAGCCGCGATGAAGGAATTCACAGTAGTCAATGATACGCCGGGGAAGCCTGTTGAAATGCTTTTCTGCTATCCGCCGAAAGCACAGATTCCAGTAGTAACACCCGCTAAAAATAACATTGAGTGAGGGGGCTGATTTATGAATAAGTTGATTTTTATCGGTGATTTGGAAAAATACCGCAATCAAATACATACTGTCCGGACCCGTCAGTACCAGCGGCTGTTGGAAGAAGCGGACAGGTGTGAGACGCTGGCGCTTCCTGCAGAGCATCCAAAGGCAAGTTCAACATATATGGGTATTTCCATCGTTAATCTCGCGTTGGCGTACCGTCTGAGCGGTGAAGAAAAATATTTACGACAGGCGCGGCGTGTCATTAACACCGTACTTGGCTATGAAAAGTGGGGCAATGCTCATCTTGTAAATGTAGATCTCTCAGCTTCATGGATTTTATTTGGTTTGTCCCTGGGATATGATTGGCTGAAGCCCGCTCTCACCGAAGAGGAAAGGAAACGGATTCTGCAAAAGCTTGAGCATCATGCGAGAATTATTTATGAGTACCGTCAGAAAACCTATGGTAGCGGATGGTCTACTAATTTTTATCAAAACCACAACTGGATCAATATGACTGGCCTTGCCGCAGCGGGGTATCTGTTGCACAAGGAAGAATATGTACGGATGGCGAGGGAAAATTTCGAACGTGTTTATGCATTGATGCCGGAAGACGGCTCCAACTACGAGGGCGTGGTGTATTGGAGATATGGCGGCATGTGGCTGTTTGTGTATGCACATTTACTTAAGGTGCAGGAGGGCGTTGATTTTTTCAAGACATGCGACTATCTAAAAAATACATTCTATTACCGTCTATACCAAGCGTGCGGGGATTTCAAACAGCAGATGAACTTCGGCGATTGCCACGACCGATACAGCGGGCATCCGGCCTGTGTCTATTACAAAGTTGCGGCGGAATACGGTGATGGGTATGCCCAGAAATTGGGAAACATGGTAGTGGAAGACTTTTTGACAGATGAGGCAACGTACAGCAAGGTGAAGCCAGGCATTTTGCCTGAAGCTATTTTTGAGTTCTTGTGGTACGCCCCGGAGATAGAGGAAAAAGATTTTGATAGTTTGCCCCGAGTGCGATGGTTTAAAGATCTCGGACTGCTGGCAATGCGCAGCAGTTGGCAGCAAGACGCCCGTGTGCTGACGATCAAGTGCAGCGCACCGGGCGGGCAGAAGCAGTGGAGAGAGGGGTGGAAAATCTTACAGAATGAGGGGATCGATCTGTTTTCTCTTTCTCATCACCATCCGGATAATTTGTCGTACATTTTTTCGAGTGGCAGTGAATACTTTACATGCGAGGACGGTTACAATCGGAATTTAATGCCGGACAATCACAATGTCCTGCTGGTGGATGGAAAATGGACCGATGCCGTAAATGTGAATGATCCATATATGAGCAGTGTAAAACTGCGTCAAAAAGCGGACAAGGAAATTTTCCGGCCAGAACTGTATGGCGGATGTGTAAGTGCACTGCACATAGATGGGGAACTTGTATTGTATCGGGCGGAGACGGCAAGTATTTACCCTGTTGGGCTGGAGATGCGGGAAGCCAGCCGTCTGCTGCTGACAGATGGACTGAGGTTTTGGGCTTTTGCGGATATCCTCTCGAGCGGTCACGACCACACATATACCGTGGTTTGCAACACAGACCGTGTAGCTCAAAAGGAGGGCAACTCCTACCACTATAAAATGGATACAGGAGACATCTTTTACCATGTATTTTCTGACGGCCCGATTCGGGAGCGACAGTATTCTCAGGAAATCGTAAGCGTTATGACAACGCAGGCTCCAGATGATGTTTGCCGTACGTTTATGCAGACGCTAGTAAACGAAAACGTCACTCCCAAATCAACACAGATATTTTTTGAGACTTTTACTTTTGCGGAAAATGATGCCGTTATACAAAGCAGGGGACGGACACTCAGGCTGCGTGTCAAAGACAAAACTTACCGCATTACAATTGGTGAATATGATATGCTTGCAAAAAAAACTCCTATTCATGTTTGTGTCACAGATGAAACGGGAAAGGACAAAGAATATCTGGTATGAGAGTTTTACATCAGAAGAAACCGCTTGCCAGCCAAATGACGAAAAAGGAGGAAAATAGAAATGATAGTAAAATACAAAGATATTACGCCCACAAATCCTTCCAAAGGCATTGAACGCCGCATCTTGGCCCATGGCGGAGAGATGATGGGAGTAGAGGCACGCTTTGAAAAGGGAGCGGTTGGACAGATTCACAGTCACCCTCATGAACAAATCAGTTACGTGCTTTCGGGCAGTTTTGAATACAGCATTGAGGGTGAAAAACATATTCTACATGCGGGAGACAGCTATTATGTTGCACCTGCTGCGTTGCATGGCGCAGTTGCGCTTGAGGATGCGGTCATTCTAGACATTTTTACTCCTCAGCGGGAAGATTTTATTTGAAGCAGGCGAACCACAAAGAATGTTAGGAGGTCATAATAGTGAAAAGAGCGGTTATCACAGGAGCGACAGGCGGAATCGGCAGTAAGACCGCGGAAGTTTTGGGACAAGCAGGTTACGAAGTAATTGTGACTGGCATCAATGAGGCTGGCCGAGATACGGTGATGAGTAATCTGAAAAATAAGGGGGTTAAGACTCACTTCTACTTCTGTGACGCTACCAATGAATCTCAGGTGAATGAAACTTTCACCAGAATTGGTGAGAAATTTGATTCTATTGATCTGCTGGTGAATAACGTGGGCGGTCTTGGCGGCCGCCAGCGGGTATCAGAGATGGAAACCGACTTTATGCGCAAAGTAATGGCTCTAAACTTTGACAGTGTGTTTTTCAATACCCGTGCAGCATTGCCTTTGCTGAAAAAGGGAACCAATCCTTCTATTATCAACTTCAGTACCATTGCCGTGACAAACGGCGGCGGCATTGGAGCATCCGTCTATGCAGCTTCCAAGGGTGCGGTACAAAGCTACTCGCGTGCATTGGCTAAGGATTTGGCCGAGTTCGGAATTCGTGTGAACATGGTATCGCCCGGTACCATTGATACTCCCTTTCATGCCGCCACCGACCGCAAGCTGGTGGATAGTTGGAAGGACAACATCTTGATGAAGCGTCTAGGCAATCCCCGTGAGGTAGCAGACGTGATCGAGTTCCTGGCCTCCGAAAAGGCATCTTTCCTTACCGGCGAAGTCATCCAGATTAACGGTGGTCAGGCATTTATTTGACAGAAAGATTTGACGCTGCAAATTAAAATGAAAAACAGGACACGGAGGCCCAAAAATCTTTAAACAATGCGTAGATGCTGGTGTTCATGCTTTTGAGATATCTGAAGGCCGACACATTAGGACTGGTCGTGTAGAAAAACGCGTTATGGTCTTTTCATCATACGAGTGGAAATAGAAAATCCGAGACGCATTGTTGAATTAAGAGAAAATGCAGATTTAGATTGAGAAACGCTAAAATCCTTTGAAAAGCAGCTCTCCCCTCCACGCTTCGAATTAGATTATTGTGTGCGTTCGGGTTCCGTCACGAATTCCTGATTATCACGTTAGTCGTTTAAATCAACAAAGCAGCTCGCAATATCAGTGAGAATATCATCTAATCTACGCTTGTGTACTTTTATCTTTAGCCTTTTTATACAACAATGGGACGAAGAGATCTTCGTCCCATTGCTTTTCCTTAAAGAGTTCTTTTGTATAGAGTCTAAAGCTTATTAACTAAAAGAGACGGTTAAAATTGAGCAATCAATTAAAATTTCACATATAAAGCAGCTCTTAAAAAATCCCCCAACAGACGGATAGCACGGCTATTTCCGTTTTGGGGAACAAACACACCTTTTTGTGTTACAACCTCAATACAATCCTCCCATATACATGCTTACTAGCATAGTCGTAATGGGTAATACGCACCAACACTGCATCACCGGGCGAACAATCATATTCTGTAAAGATGTTCGAGTACAGGCACATGCAGGTAACGTCGTCCGGAAGCCTGCAAAACACGCCGCCCCGATATCTCCCGCCGATGATGGCACGGCACTCACTGCCGACCGGATGGCGGATATCCGCGTCATCAAAGGGGTTGGGATTAACCTCTTTCACAGAAATCCTCAAATCATCGCTTTCCGGATTATACTCCTTAACAACCGCTTCCAGTTGCTGCCCGGAATGGTATTCTTCACGCAAATCCGCGACAGAAGCATAGGTAAGGCTACGGGGTGTCAGCAGTATGTCGTGTCCCCAACACTCGACGCGCATCAGTTTTGGCCCGACAATGAGTACATTCACCATGACATGATCGCCCGGCTGGTTCCCACGGCGCGCGTATTTGAAACGGTTTCGCCGTAGTTCCAATGCTCGACGCCGCGAGGCAACGGCGCAGTTTCCCGCCCTGTCAACATTGGTGATCACATAGTCGATCTGTGCGCCGACCATGTGCGACACGATATGACGTGGATGCGCCTGTCCGTCTGCCCAAAGTTCAGTTTCGGGAATCAGAACCTTGACCCGGTATTGTACCACTGTCAGGCACAGGATTTCTTTAATCTCATTGGCGCCCGTTTCCTCGTTGAACACTTTCAGTGCGATTGTTTCTTTGCCGGAGATGAGTCCATGCAGGGCAGAATGCGAGCGAAAAGAGGCGTAAATATTTTCCCATTCTTCCCGCTGTTTGGGAGAAAGGTCACGGTCCGATTTTTTGATATTCATTGCGAAAAAATCTTCTCGGACGCTTTTGCTGCGGGATGCGGAATCAATTTTTTCAGCATCGTCCGGAGTGTCTTTAAGGTGTCTAAATTCGGACACCTGTTCTGCTTCGGTATCCATCGCACCAATCTGTTCCAGTGAAAGGCGATCCGGCTGGTCCGCAGCAGGCCACTCACTCAGTAATATGGAATCTGTTGGAAGTGGAGTCGGTTCACCACCCATTGAACCGCTGGGCACGGATGCTGCCCAAAGTTCATCTGTAAGCCCGTCAGATGACTCCTTTGTATCGCTGGTGAGCAGACTATCGGAAATCTCTGTATCGCCGTAAGGGATTTTCTTTAGATCGTCTTCCTTTGAAACATCAAAGCTTTCTGACTGTTCCTGCGGCACAACTTCTAAAGCATCAGCCAGAACAGCTGCATCCGTTTCATTGTCTTCCTGTATGGAAAACTGTTCTGCAAAAGCATTTTCCAAGGCCTCACTGTTCGGTACACCGCCGCTTATTTGCTTTGCATCTGAAGTTGTTTCAACTTCGAGATCGGGAAACGGTTCGGTATTTTTATTTTCTCCCTTTTCCGAAGTTGATTGCAGCTCCAGCAATTCATCGTGTTTGGGTTCCTGTGTGGATTTTTTTCTGGGCATTGTTTATCAGTCCTTTCCATCGAGTTGGTGTTCAGTTTCCTCCAGGCTTTCGCCCGCTATGAATTCAAAACGGCCATCACCTCCTTTGCAGACGACAAAAAAGAGCTTGTTGCAAAATAGCTTCTGAATCTGTGCGGCATCTTCCAGCAGAAATAAAACAATGTGGCCGGGTGGCATCATCTGGGCGCTGGCCAGCATGCTCACATACGATTCTTTCCCCGCAGCGACTACATACAGGCAAAAGACATTCTCCCCGCCAGCATCGCCGGTGGGGAGAAAAAAGGTCAGTGTCTGCGTTTCCCGCTTGTAAACAAATTTTGGAAGAGCATCATCCGCGAGCGCCATCATGACATCCAGACAACGCAGCAGGGTATAATCCGGTTCGTGCCATGGCCTGCACCAATAGCGCCCGCGCTTTTCAATTTTGCCGAGATAGTGCAGCTGTTTAGTCACGCTGGCAAGTTCGGGTATGTATTTGACTTGTTCCGCTTTGATGTACCGCTGGTAAAACCAGGCCAGCCGCTCATCGTTCAAGCCACCGGTTTCTTCGATGAGGCTCAAAAGGTACCGGTAAGCCGGCGGCATGCTGGCCCTCATATGCAGCCCTCCCCAGCGGGAGCGCGGATCGCGCACAAAGAGACGTTGAGATCCGGGTCGAGTTCAATATCCGCCTGACTTTCCCAAATGGTGTTGATGATCACGACCATGGTATACGCCAGTCCTTTGCGTACCCGGCGTTCTGTGTTGCTGTGCAGCCGCTGTTCTACTGCCTGCAGGATGCTGCCGTCCAACGCATGCAATGTTCGCCGGATTACCCTTTGTGGAAGCAGGGCTTCATTCACGCGCAGGTTGTCCGAGTAGTATAAACGGGTTATGGCGTGTTCGAATAGTCCTGCAAGTTCTGGAGAGAACAGAGAAAGTTCACTTTTTTGCAAAATCTCACACAGCTCTGTGTCGTTGTCCTGTGACAAAGACAGACGATTCTTCTCAAGATAGCTTTTCTCAATATAATTTGCCTGCAGATCCGGCAGGTCTGGAGGTGTGGTTTCTGCATTTCTTGATATGCGAGTTTTGCACTTCTCGCTTTCCGCAGCACGGTCCTTTTCCTCATTGAAATCTTCTGATTCTGTCCGTGACTGATATGCTGAATCGGCACTTCTTACAGTGAACGGTGCGCAGTTGTACGAGGAGGCACCATTGTCGGAGAGTTGGACGGCTGCAAGATAAATCTGATTCGGACATCCCCGTCCAAGGCGGCGTTCCCAAATCAGCGCTGCCTGTGCCAGCTCCTGAAAGCTTTCGATGGCTTTCCGATAGCTGACGCCCATTTCCCGGGCGAGGTCTTCACGCGTAAAAACAATGTACACTTCACCGGCATCGTTGACCCAGCCATTCATACGCGATAACTGGAATCGGTTAAGAAGAAAAGTATAAGCAACTTTGGCTTCCAGAGACAATTCCTTATATTTGGAGTCACAGAAAAGCCAACGCGGCATCTGCAGATGGTAAAAGGAGATTACATCGGTCAGCTTCATAAGTGCGAAAGTTGGTCGCTGTGGTAATGTCGCAGGTTTCATATTATTTCATCCTTTTTTCGGGGCGGTACTTCCCCGGTATTCGGTGTGGCCTTGCATCGGGTCTGCGCCAGAACCTCCTGCGCCGTGTACCGGCGCATATTTCCGACTCGGTCCTCTGCGGCAGGTGATGGCTTCTTTTGCTGTCGGGGCAACTCATAATGGTAGGTTTCTCTGGACTCCATGGGTATCTGCAGTTGGCTGGTACCATCAGTTCTGAAAGCAGGATGAGACAGTGGGTTGCAGGGAACAGAATGGGAGCCGGCGGAAGGAATATGAACTTGGGGCGCGGCCGCTGTTTTCTGGTATTGAGCATCTTTTTCTTTCCAATGAGGCTTATAGTCTGAAATTTTCACAAGTCCCATTTTATCGAACCCGGGAAGTTCTTCCGGAATCAGCTTATAAAGCATCACCGGACGGCGGCCGCTGATGAGCGCAAGACACCGGGCTTTATCCATATGTTCCACTTCATCCGGCAGCATCAATGGACGCTGCGCTTCAGAGCAGCTCTGGCTATAACGGGTTGCACTGGCTCCGCTGGAAAGGAAAGACAGAGGCGGTAGCTGCGGTGACACGGTACTGTTGGTCCGTATCGTGACCATACCGCACTTCTTCGATATGTAAGTGGCCGTCGTAACGTCATTGACTCCGAGTACCAGCTGAGTGGAGCAGTTTGATACGATTTCTTCCCATTCCCCTTGCGGATACCGATCCTGCAGTTGGGCGACTGATTGTACCAGAAGCTGACAGGCAATGTTACGGCTTCGGACTACGCTGAGCAGCCTTGATGCGCTGGGAAGATAAACATTGCAGAATTCTTCCAAAAGCATATTTACACGGATAGGCAACCGACCATCCGGGGTATCGCGCCGGGCGACCGCCATCAGCCGTGTAAACATGATGGAAAAGAACAAAGAGCTGATGAACTCCATAGAAGAATCGTGGTCAGAGATAATGCAGTAATAGATGCAGGGCTGCTTGCCAGGCAGTGTAATGTCCAGATCGTTATAGCTTGTGATCTTATTGACAAGTGTATCTTGAAACACGGAAAGACGGTTGCCGAGTCCGATGGCGATGTTTCCAAGGATCTGGCGGTTGGCCAGCTTGAAAATACCATAAGGCGGCAGGGCCGGATGCTTTGCCGGAAGCTGCGCAAAACGGGCGTCCAGGTCATTGAAAGACTCCTCGGAGAGAAGCTTATAAATCATTCCAAGGCTGCGCTCCTGTATGGGGAGCCGTTTGTGTGTTTCCGGGTCTTCCAGCAGAACAACATACCAAATCAATGCCATCAAAAGGTTTTTCTCTGCTTTGGCCCAGAAGTCGGATTTTTCAAATTTGCTGGAGGTCGTGGCGATAATGGTATCGGCGATGATATTGACAAGTCCGGCGTCTTCCTCAACGTCGGCCAGGCAGTTGAAGCTGTCGCTATACGCAGGATCCAACAAATTAAGCGCACGCACAAAAAAACCGCGCTCTTTGGCGCGGGTTGATGTTTTTTGGAAAAGGTCACCTTTGGGATCGACCACAACCATGCTTTCTTTAGGAGCATTCCCGAATAACTCGATTTTCTGAAGGATCAGCGGCAGCGTGAAGCCTCGTGTTTTGCCGGAACCGGATGCTCCATAGACAATAACGTGACCAGACATATAAAGCTGGTCGCTGACAGCAGCGATGCGGCCACTGCCCTCTGCATCCATCTTTCCAATCAACGTTCCGGACAGACTTTCGGCTTTCCCAACTTGGAGTGTGTGTATCTGTTCCTCTTTTGTCATCCAGCCGCTGGTGCCATGCAGACCATCATGCAGAATCTCAAAGCCTCTCTGGTCCTTATCTGTTTTTTCGCCTGCGAGCAGCTCTCTGGCCCGGCCTGAGAAGAGGAAAACCATCCCACATACAAAGGCAATTAAAAATATACCGAATGGAGAGAATACACTGGAAATCGCCACAAAAGGGTTCCAGTTCCAAATTGGTTCTTCAGAAGTATTAGCAGAAAACATGATACGCACGCCATTATAGGCCGCGTGAATGAGGAGGCCCGCTAAATACAAGGCAATCAAGAGTGCAGGCAATAGCGAAAGCAGAAATCGCCTGTCGGCCAGCTTGTGTTTTAATTTTTTCCACAGTTCAAGCAACTGGGACATAACATCCGCCTCCTTGCTGAAGTACGGGTTCTCGTTCTGTTTCCTGCAGCGTCAGTTCCGGGTAGATAGAAAGCAACGCAGATTCCTCAATCGCATAAAACTCACAGGGGAACATATCTTCCATCCAACGAGCAAGGGCTCCGATTTGAGCGGGGAGCGCAACGGCAGCAAGCTCGGTATATCCGTTGGCGCGGGCATATCTGCATGAAGCACGAATACGTTGAATGTCCATATCGACACAAACGAGGAAAGGCTTGACCCCCATCATAGCGTCGAGCATAGGTGCATCCTGCGGTGGCGGAAGATATTGTTCTTGTAGGGCATAATTGGCAATTTTTGCTCGGTAGTCTTTCTGCTGAAGCAGCATCAAATGACGGGCTCCGAGTTCTGTTGCCTCCACAAGATATAAAGGACACGTGGTCCTTTCTGCGGCGATCCGATAGGTAAGCGCATCGCCGGCCCGGCTTTTGGATTTGCTGAAGGCTTTGGACGCAGTAAGTAATTGAGTGATCTGTTCATAGCTTTTTCCCGTGTACACAACGCCGAAAGGACAGCTCAGTGCGGACACTGCCCCATGGAACATACGCATTTCGCTTGTAAAATACATGAATCCATCGTCAATATAGTGGACTAAGAGAGAGCTTCTGTGCGCATGCGCAATCCCTGTGAAGCGCACACCGGCAAACACTCTGCTGGCAGTTGAAGACGGGTCACGACGTAAAACTGCGGAGGATAGATAACTCAGCTCAGAAGTTAGTCCTTCCAGTTTATCAAGAAAAACATTGAAGCCCGCACGGCAAAAAAGTGCCGATACCGCAGCCGACATAAGCCTTCGTTCCAGTTTTGCCTGTGCAGGCTGGCGGCTGTCAAGCTGATAAGTATATCCCAGATGCTCAAGCAGAGCGATTCCTGCGGGGGTGAGGGAATAACTGCGGTGATTGCGGTTTTCTGCGAGAACTTTCTGCCGGCAAAGTGCCAGCAGCGTCTCTTCAGAAAATACGTTGCCATGAAAAGACTGGGGTAACTCAATCGGTATATTGCGAACATGCCCGGCAAACCGCAGAGCCATAATATCGGCAAGGTCATATAACAAGAATGTGCTCCTTTCCGCGCCCTGTGCTACACGGTGGGCGCTATGTTTTTATAACGCCCATGTGACAGGCCCTGGAAAGCCGCTTTGCAGCGGGATCGTTGGTGAAGAAACACAGGCGCGCGTGAAACATGGCTGCGCCCGTTGAATCCTGGGAACACCATATAATGCGCGCCCATGATTATCCCTCATGGGGGATAACCAAAATTGCCTGAACGCAGAGTGAAAAAAGCATCGGCCTCCTCTGCTGGCAGGATAAAAATATGACAAAATGGTTGCTCCTCCTGTCTGGAAAGAAGTGCGATTTCCAGATGGTATTGGTCGTCATCCGCCAATACCCGCCCTTTTAGGATATTAGGAATCGCTTTCCATCCCTTGTTGTCC
>DBFXIC010000444.1:0-7139 GCA_048455095.1 Anaeromassilibacillus sp. | reverse complement strand
GGTGCGGATGCCCGCGCGCTTCGCGTCCGCAACCGCCTGCACGGATTCCTCTCGCGGCGGGTCGATCATGGAGATCAGGCCCACAAAGGTCATGCCCTGTTCGTCGTCGAGCGTCAGGGCGCGCACGCCGTCCAGCTCGCGGTAGCCAAAGGCCAGCACGCGCAGGCCCTGTTCGGACAGTTCCTCGTTCACACGCAGAATCTCCTGTTTGTCCGCCTCCGTCAACGGCTGCACGCCCGCGCTGGTGAAAATTTTCGTCGCGCGGTCCAACAGCACGTCGATCGCACCCTTGGTCAACAGGGTGGGCGTGCCCTCCAGGTCGTGCAGCGTGCTCATCAGCTTGCGGTCGGAATCGAACGCCAGCTCGCCCAGGCGCGGGTGCTGCGCACGATAGGAAACTTCCTCCACGCCAAAAAGGTCACCCAGCTGCACCAGCGCAACCTCGGTCGGGTCCCCGATGTCGGCGCCGTCCACAGAGGTGGCGTCGCTCGCCAGGATCGCAGTCTTGAGCAGCAAGCGCTGCGGGTCGTTCGGCAATTGCAGGTCTTTGCCGTCCAAAAGCTGGCCGTCCGCATAGATTTTCTGCACACACATCTTGTTCTGTGTCAGTGTGCCGGTCTTATCCGAACAGATGACGGACACGGAGCCGAGGCTCTCCACCGCCTTTAAGTCTTTGATAATCGCATTTTCCTTCGCCATCTTCTGCGTGCCCATGGCCTGCACGATGGTGACGATCGAGCTGAGCGCCTCCGGGATTGCAGCCACAGCCAGCGCCACGGCGAACAGCAGGGAATTCAGGATGGCCTGCGCCGGGGCGGAAACCGGCAGCTCGCGGTACAGCGAAAGGCCGAACACCACGGCGCAGATTGCCAGGATGATCACCGCCAGCTTTTTGCTGAAATCGTCCAGGCTCTGCTGCAAGGGCGTTTTGCGCTGCTGCGTCTGGTTCATCAGGGAGGCGATTTTGCCGATCTCCGTATGCATACCGGTGCCCGTCACCACCACGGTCGCGCGGCCGTATGTCACAAGCGAACCGGAGAACACCATGTTTTTCTGGTCGCCCAAGGCCACTTTCTCGCCCGGGATGAGCTCCGCCGTCTTGTCCACGCCCTCGGATTCGCCGGTCAGAGAGCTTTCATTGACCTTGAGGGAAAAGTTTTCAACGATGCGGCCATCCGCAACGACGAGGTCGCCGGCCTCCAAGAATACAATGTCGCCCGGGACCACCTCTTTGGAGGGAATCTCCACCTTTGCGCCGCCGCGCAGGACCTTTGCCGTGGGCGAAGACATGGCTTTCAGGCTTTCCAATGATTTTTCCGCCTTAAAGTACTGCACCGTGCCGAGGATGGCGTTGAGGATCAGCACCGCGAAGATGACAATGGTGCTTTCCCCCTGGCCGGAAATCATGGAGATGATCGCGGCCACCAGCAAGATGCCCACCAGCAGGTCTTTGAACTGCTCCAAAAACACCTGTAGCACGCTCTTCTTTTTGCCCTCCAACAGCGCGTTGGGTCCGAACTTTTCCAGCCTGTCCGCCGCCTGCGCATTGGAAAGGCCTCCGGACGAGCTCTCCTGCTCCCGCAGGACCTCTTCCACAGAGCGGTTGAAAAATGTGTTTGCCATGACTTTTTTTGCTCCTTCCATACGTTTCTTCCTGTCGTCAGAAACCCTTGCCGCCCCCGGCCGGAAGCAACAAAAAAAGACTTCCGGCCGACTGCCCGCACGTCGTGCAGGACAGCCATCCAAAAGTCTTGTCAACCGGAAACGGCACACACCGCCAGATTTTTTAAAAAATCGGGTATGTTGACGGCGCGTTATGATAACTACTCCCTCTTGATGGATGAACAACAAGATTCAATTTGTCATTAGTATACCGTCAAACCGCGTCCCTGTCAACCGCCCTGCCAAAATTTTCAATTTTTCGCCTGTCCGCGGCAGGAATTCGCCGCAGATTTCCCCACGTCCCGCCTATCCCGCGGCGCGCGCGTAGACCGTCCCCGCCGCCGGGACGATTTCCCGCTCCGCCAAGAGCTCCGACACGGTGACAAACTGGTAACCCTCTTTTGCCAGCGCCGGGAGGATCACCTCGACTGCGTCCGCCGTGGTGGCGTACAGGTCGTGCATCAAAACGATGTCTCCGTCCTTTACCTTTCCAACCACCTCTTTGACCACCGCGTCGCGGTTGCGCGTCTTCCAGTCGAGCGTATCGATCGACCAGAGGACAAACGGCTTTTGGATGCTCGCTTTTACCGCATCGTTGACCGCTCCATAGGGCGGGCGCAGCAACACCGGCGCCGAGGGCACCAGATGCGCGATGCGCGCGTCCGTCTCCTGCACCTGATATGCGATCTCCTCCGCATTGAGCTTTGTGAGGGACGGGTGGTTAAAGGAATGGTTGCCGATCTCATGGCCCTCTTGGTATTCGCGCTGCAACACGTCGGCATAGCTGTCCACGCGGTTGCCCAGCACAAAAAAGGTTGCCCGGGCGTTATACTGCTTGAGCAGGTCGAGAATGCGCGGCGTGACCTTGGGATGCGGCCCGTCGTCAAAAGTCAGGGCGATCATGGGCCGGTCCTTGTCGATCGCGGGCGGCTCCGGCTCTGTCAACTCCACTTCCGGCGCAACATTCACAGAGAGCAGCGGCCCTTCGGTGCGGATACGGAGTGTTCCCGCCAGGTCTGTGTAGGGAATCTCCGCCACCGGCGCGCCGTAACTGCCGGAGAAAATCTGATATTCGTCGAAATAAACCCGCACTGCATCCGACGTCAGGGCAAATTTTTGAAAATTTGCCGCGTCCGGCGCGGTACCGGCCAAAAACTCCTCGCTACCCGTCCCCTCCTTGTAATCGGGTGACGCGCGAAAATACGCGCGCACCGACTCGGAGAGGCGCTCCAGGCCGTTTTCCTCAAAAACATCCCCCAACCCCAGTCGGCGGCCCTCTTTCAGGTCAAACACCATGGCCACAACGCGGTGTTCCGGATTCGCCCAGGTGGAGAAGCCCTGCTCCATTGTGAGGATGACGGAGGCGGTGCGCTCCCCAGCCATGTAAGACTGGTAGTCCACCAGCAAATGGGACTGCACCCCGCCGGAGGCCGCTTTGCGCTCTTCCCCGAGCTGCTCCCGGTGGTCCGCCTGCATCTGCTCTACCGCCGCCAAAATCTGCGCGTCGATGGGTTCGACACCGAGGACCGGATAATGTACACTGACGGCGTTGTCCGGATCGTTGTTCAAAATGGACTCCGTCACGCCGATCTCCTGTTCCCCCGACGGGCTGGGGAATTGGAGGTTCTGCGCGAGGGCCTGCCGTTCTTCGTCCGTCAGGCCCTTATCGCCGCCCATATGCATCAGGGCAAAAATTGCCGCCGCTGCCAGTACCGTCAATACCGCCCCAATAAATACCGCGGCACGCGCGCCGCGGAGTTCCTTTGTTTTTCGCATCGTATCACCCTCCCTCCGGATAGTATCCCAAGGAAGCGCGCTCCCATGCAGGGGCGGTCATTTTTCATTTAAACCGGTTTCGATCTTTTTTAATGCGTTTGCAATGTCTTTTTCAAGCAGGGGGCGCACGCTCTCCGCGTAACGGGCGACGTCCATCGCTTCCAGTGCTTCCCGAAGCCGTGCCGCCAGATCGGGACGGTATTCCACCGCCCCGGGCAACGCCTGGATGCACTGCCGCGCGGCGGTCGGTTTCTCGTCCGCCAGGCACGACAGATACCGGTCGAGCACCGCGTCGACCCGATGCGCCGCATCCCACCGGAGATTTGCGGTGATAAGCAGAAAGCCGCGCGTCCGAATATAGGAGTTCCCGCCTCCCAGCATATCCACAAATTCGTCAAACCATGCATAGACCGCATCGGAATCGGCGCTCGCCGCCAGAAGCTGCTTCAACGCCCGGTATGCCGCGGAATTGTCCTTTCCGCGAAGCTGTCCCATTAGGTTTTCCATTTCGTTTCTCCTTCTATCGCAAATCTGTTTTATGTATTTTAATGATACCAAAGACAAAAGGCTGCTGAATCGCCGCCATCCCCTGCACATCCCTTAGGAGCTGGCCAGCTGGAAATTTCTGCATTCTAAAAGAAAACCGGCTTTTAACCCTCAGGCCGCCTTCCGGTCGGGCGCCCTGTCCAGCGTTCACCCCCGGCCTGCCCCGCGCATAGAATGGACGAAAAGAAAAAAGGGGGATTCACCGTGAAACAGCGCACATCCGAACAAATCGCCATGCGGGTATCCTTTGTCAGCATCGTCTGGAATATCCTGCTCTCCGCGTTTAAACTCTTTGCGGGGATCGTCGCGAAGTCCGGCGCGCTGATTTCCGACGCAGTGCATTCGGCCTCCGACGTATGCAGCACCGTGGTGGTAATCATCGGCGTAAAATTTGCCCACCGCGCCGCGGACAAAAGCCATCCCTATGGGCATGAGCGCATGGAGTGCGTCGCCGCTCTTCTCCTTGCCATCCTGCTCGCCGCCACGGGCTTTGGCATCGGTTGGAGCGGGGTCTCCAAAATCGCCGCGGGAAGCGAGAGCCTGTCCGTTCCCGGCGGCCTGGCGCTTGTTGCCGCAGGGGTCTCCATTGTATTAAAGGAGGCCATGTTCTGGTATACCCGCAATGCCGCCAAACACATCCGTTCCAGTGCCTTGATGGCGGACGCCTGGCACCACCGTTCGGACGCGCTTTCCTCCATCGGCAGTTTCCTGGGCGTACTCGGCGCGCGCATGGGCCTGCCCATCCTGGACCCGCTGGCGAGCGTAGTGATCTGCCTGTTCATTTTAAAAGCCGCTTTCGACATCTTCCGCGACGCCATCGGCAAGATGACCGACCACGCCTGCGACGACGATACGGTGGCGCGGCTGCGGGCGCTGGTTCTCGGCCAGGAAGGGGTGCTCGGAATCGACGACGTCAAGACGCGCCTGTTCGGGGACCGCGCCTATGTGGACATCGAGATCCAGGCGGACGGAAGCAAGACGCTTACGGAAGCGCACGCCGTCGCCCAACGCACGCACGATGCGGTGGAGGCGTCTTTTCCCGAGGTGAAGCACTGCATGGTGCACGTCAATCCTGCCGCAGGCCCTCCCGCGTAAAAACGGAGTGTCAAAAAGCGGCGCATCTGTATAATATAGGGTACAAGCACCCGCGCCTCTACATAAGAGGATAACGCCTCTTATGAATTCATCATTCGGAGGAATCGATATGAACTGCTATGATTCCGTATCCGCTTCGGCATGCGGAGAAACCAGCCTGTCCAGCTGTGGCGCACAAATTGCTTCCAACCGCTATCCTTGTGGTTGCTGGCAGTCCGGCTGCGGCCGTAGTTGCCCCTGGAACAGCTGTGGATATTCTTGGAACGGCTGTGGAAATTCCTGGGGCAGATGCGGGTGCTGGCGCTGTGCTTACAACCCGTATGTTGCGGATTATCGCTCCTGGGAGGCGGCTGCGTGCTATCCGGCATCTGCCGCTGCTTCCTACGCGTCTTATGCATCCGCGTCCCCCTGTGCTACAGAGGCGCGCCGCACGGCAGAGAACGTAACATCCTGCCCCTGCTGCACGACGCTGTAATTCCTGACCCGGCCCGGATTGGCTGACGGGCGGCCGGCGCGTTCCCTACACGCAGCCGCCTGGGAATCCTTCCACATCATAGTCCGGACAAAACAAATGAATGACCGGATAACAGAGATGCACGAATTCGGAGGCGCTTTTGATACGGTCAGATAGCATCGCCTTCGTTTTGCAACGCATCCACATGATGTATAACGGGTTCCCCCTCCTTGATTGCTTCTTTTCATGAACGGTCGGGGACCGCGCCGGCAACTGAGAAAGGGCCTCTGCACTGTTTTCACCCCATTCTATGTCCCACAGGCAATTCCTGTGCAGACTTTCAACGCCAACGCAGCCATTCCAAATACGGAGGGCCGCACCGAAGAATCCACTCTTTGGTGCGGCCCTTTCTCTCTTTATATGCCCAACAGATACTGTGCCACGGAAAAATAGATCATCAACGAAAACGCGTCCACGATGGTGGTGATGAGCGGCGCGGCCATAATTGCCGGGTCCGCGTGCAGCAGCTTCGCGATCATAGGAAGGATGCCACCGATGGTCTTTGCCATCATCACGGTGGCAAAGAGCGCGATGGCCACTGTAAATGCGATCAGCTCGTTGCCCGGATACATGATCGCCAGCCGCACAAAATTGACGGCGCTTAAAACCACGCCCACCAACATACTGACACGCAGCTCCTTCCACAGGACGCGGAAGAAATCACGGAATTCAATTTCACCCACCGCCATGCCGCGGATAATCAGGGTGCTGCTCTGGCTGCCTGCGTTGCCGCCCGTATCGGTCAACATGGGGATAAAGGTCACCAGCATGGGCATGACCGCAAAGGCCGTCTCATATTTTCCAAGGATACTGCCCGTAATCATGCCGGAGATCATCAGCACCAGCAGCCAGACAATGCGGTTTTTGGCCAGACTGAACACATTGGTTTTCAGATACGGCTTTTCAGAGGGATGCATGGCCGCCATCTTTTCAAAGTCCTCGGTGGCCTCCTCTTCCATGACGTCCATCACGTCGTCGACCGTGACAATGCCCACCAGCCGGTTTTCATGATCCACCACGGGCATGGAGATAAAGTCGTAGCGCATCATGCGCTGGACGGCCTCTTCCTGATCCTCCATGGTCGTGGCCGTGATGACGTCCGGCTCCATCAGAGTTTCGATCAGGTCGTCGTCATTGGCAAGGAGCAGCTCCTTGACCGTGACCACGCCCTGCAGGCAGCGCCGCCCGTCGATCACATAGCAGGTATAGATGGACTCCCGGTCCTCGCCGGTGCGGCGGATGTGCTTGATCGCATCTCGCACTGTCATGCTCCTGCGCAGGTCGATGAATTCCGCCGTCATGATGCTGCCCACGGAATTCTCCGGATAGTTTAAAAACTGGTTGATGAGCTTGCGCGTCTCGGGCCGGGCGTTTTTTAATACGCGCTTGACCACGTTCGCGGGCAGCTCTTCCAACATATCGACTGCATCATCCACGAAGAGGTCCTCGATGATCGCGGAGAGCTCCGTATCCGTGATGGAAGCGACGATCACCTGCTGCACTTCGGGCGGCAGGTTGGAAAACACCTCCGCCGCCAGCTCCTTTG
>DBFXIC010000443.1:0-4044 GCA_048455095.1 Anaeromassilibacillus sp. | reverse complement strand
TTGTTGAACGAGAGCAGCCCCTCCGCTTTGACAAACAGGCGGTAGAGGTTCTCCGCGGCCTTCTGAAATTTCTCCGTCTCAAATTTCTCACGCACAAACGATTTTACCACGCGGATGGCGGAGACATTCTCCTGCACGCTGGCATTCAAATCATCGTATTTGCGGAACACCTGGTCGAAAAGTCCCATGGTTTTCCACATAATCAAACCCAGGCAGGTTGCCAGGAAAAGGATTGCCACCACAAAGACCAAGCTGATACGGCTGTTGATGGAAAACGCCATAAAGAGCGCACAGACCATCATCACCGGGGCGCGCACGCACATCCGCAGGATCATCTGATAGGCGTTTTGCACGTTGGTCACGTCCGTGGTCAGGCGGGTGACAAGACCCGCCGTGGAATATTTGTCGATGTTGGAGAAGGAAAAACGCTGGATATTGGCAAACATCGCGTCGCGCAAATTGCACGCAAAGCCAGTGGAAGCGTTGGCTGCAAATTTTCCGGCGAGGACGCCGAACAGCAGGCACAGCGCCGCAGCGGCCAGCATCATGCCGCCCACACGGTAGACAACCGACATATCGCCGGCATTGATGCCGCTGTCGATGATCGACGCCATCATCAACGGGATTGTCAGTTCCATAACCGACTCCAACATAGTAAATACCGGCGCTAAAACGGAATCCCGTTTGTACTGCCGTATTTGTGAAACAAGTGTGTGAACCATAGGAACCCTCCTTTGATTGCATTTGGTACAAACTGTACGATATAGAACTATCTGGGTAAAACAGGATGACAACTGATGGAACCTTGCGAAAGCTATATGACCCGATCCCGAATCTTTTTCAGCAAAGCCAGCAACTGTTCATGTTCCTCCGGCGTCACAGCAGAGTGGATCAGTTGTTCCGTCTGCCAGATGGACGACTCCACACGATGGTGGATTTCTTCCCCCAGCAGCGTTGGAACGATCTTTTTTAGACGCGCGTCGTGCGCAACGCCCTCCCGCCGGATATACCCTTTGTGCTCCATCAACTTGAGAATGCTGGTCACGGTGGAACGGGTGATGTCAAACCGGGCTTCGATGTCCTTCTGGTAAATATCGCGCCCTTCATTTCTATGCAGATAAGCGAGAATCATACCGTGCATTGGGGTGATATCATCCTGAACGTTTTGACTGATGATACAGTTCATCCTTCTCTCAATCAAATTGGATAACGTCCGGATTTGGAACCCCAAATCTCTCTCCGGGTTCATATCGCGCCTCCATCTAGTTTTATATCAAACTGTTTTATATACAACATTATAAAAAAATCATTTGGGAATGTCAAGTACGAATAAGCAATAAAAGGGGCGGCCCAACAAAGTGAACCGTACCCCATTTGCCGGACAAGCGGTAACCTGCCGTCAATCGGGACAAATTCAAAATGCTGTTCCGCCCGGTTTGTTCTTTCATTCTTATTGTCCGCTGTTTTTCGGTTCCTGTGCAAAACGAGGCACATAATCGTGATCCACGGTCAAAACGGTAAAATAGTGCTCGTTCAGCCCTGAAATCTGTTCTTCGATACGCTGTGTCAATTCCGCATCGTTCCATTGGAAATCGAATGGCACGCACACGTCAAAGATCACATTGGTATGCGTTGTCCCCCATACCACGCGGAAGTCGTGCATACTGATCTCACTAGAGAGCTCCTGCAAAAGCTGTTCCACCTGCTGTTTCAAATCGGTGGTCCGATCATCGTCCGTGACAACCGGGTCCAGATGGATGACCATATGGATATTCATATCCTGCAAGAAATCCCGCTCGATGTTGTCGATAATATCGTGGCTGACCATGATGTCCTGCTCTGCGGGAACCTCGCAGTGCACGGAGGCAAAGCACCGGCCTGGCCCGTAGTTGTGCACGCTGAGATCGTGCAGGCCCAGGACGCCGTCATAGCCCAGAATCTTTTGATAGATGCTCTGCACCAATTCCTCTGTGGGAGCGATGCCCAGCAGCGGGCTGCTGGTTTCCATAATCAGCTGAATGCCTCCGATGACGATCAGCACCGCCACCACCAGGCCCATCCATCCGTCGAGATTGTACCCTGTCAGCTTTGTGACGCCCATGCCAATCAAAATCGCGATCGTACTGAACACGTCGTTGCGGCTGTCAGCCGCTGTGGCCTCCAAGGCGGTGGAGGAAATGCGTTTACCGATCGTACGGTAGAATAGAAACTGCCAAAGCTTTAAAAGGACGGAGACGATCAGGATCGCCACAGCGAGTAAGCTGATTTCGCTGGCCTCCGGATGCAAAATCTTTCCAATGGAGGTTTGCGCCAGTTGGAAGCCCAGCAGCAGAATCACCAGCGACACGATCAGGCCGCTAATATATTCAATACGAGCATGCCCGTAGGGATGCTCTTTGTCCGCCGGCTTGGCGGAGAGCTTAAAGCCCACCAGCGTTACCACAGAAGACGCTGAATCGGAAAGGTTGTTCACCGCATCGGCCACAATTGCAACACTGTGAAACATCAGCCCCGCAAATATTTTAATGCAGAACAGCAGAATATTGGTAGCGAGCCCCACTACGCCCGCAAATTTTCCATAGCGTTCACGTACCGTACTGCTCTCCACATTTTCATAGTCCTTGATAAAGAGGCGCACCAAAAATTTTGTCATATGTATTCCCTCGTTTCCGCTGACTCAGTCGGCAAAGAGGCTGCCTCCGGCGCAGTCGATGGTCACAAAGAGCGGGAAATCCTCAATTTGAAGTTCCTTCACCGACTCACAGCCGAGGTCCTCAAAAGCAATTACTTTGAGGCTGCGCACACATTTTGCCGCCAGCGCACCAGCGCCGCCGATTGCGCAGAGGTACACCGCGTGATTGCGCCGGATGGCCTCCACCACCGCCGGAGCGCGGTTGCCCTTGCCAATCATGCAGATCAATCCCAGATCCAGTAGCCGGGGCGCAAAGACATCCATGCGGGAAGAGGTCGTGGGGCCACAGGAGCCGATGGGCAATCCCTCCGGTGCAGGAGTTGGGCCCGCGTAATAGACCGTCGCGCCCTTTAACGGAAATGGAGGTTCCTGTCCCTCGTCGAGCATCGCACAAATACGTTTGTGCGCCGCGTCGCGCGCGGTATAGATCGTGCCACTCAGAAGAATCTGGTCGCCCGCGCGGAGCATCTTGGCCCTTTCCGGCAATTCGCTTGTATGAATCCGAATGCGTTCCATTGTTTTCCCTCCATATGAAAGAAAGGGAGCCGCCCTTGGCAGTTCCCTGTCCCTGTATATCCTTTTTAGAACATATCCTTTTTACGCAAAATAAAGTAGGCAATCCCCATGCTCACGATGGCCAACACCAGCGGGAACCAGAAGTATGGCAGCGGGAGCCCCGACACATTCATGCCGTAGAAGCTGGAAATCACGGTTGGGATGGAGATCAAAAGTGTGATAGAAGCCAGTACCTTCATCACAATGTTCAGGTTATTGCTGATGACGGAGGCAAAGGCGTCCATTGTGCCGGAAAGAATGTTCAGATAGATGCTGGACATCTCGATCGCCTGCCGCACTTCAATCAGCACGTCCTCCAACAGGTCCTGATCTTCTTCATAAAGCTTGACGACGCGCCCACGGGAAATCTTTTCAATGGTGATCTCACTGCCCTTGAGCGAGGAGGAGAAGTACACCAGGGATTTCTCAATATCCAAAAGCTGAATCAGCTCGGAATTCTTCATGGATTTGCGCAGCTCGCGTTCTACATGGCTGCTGAGCTTATCGATCTGCTTCAAGTATTGCAGATACTTGGTTGCAATCCGGAGCATCAGGTGCAGAATGAAGCGGGTCTTCAGGTTGGTTTGCACCCCTTTGACCGCACCGTCGGTAAACTCGTCCAACACGGGATTCCCATGCGTGCTCACGGTAATGACGTTCTTTTCCGTAATGATAATACCGAGCGGCGTTGTACTGTAGGTCACACCGCTTCCGGATTTCTCCACAACCGGCATGTCGAGGATCACCAGGGTGCTGTAATCCTCCGTATCAATATGGGACGATTCCTCTTCGTCCAT